>RFIO01000147.1 GCA_003695205.1 Deltaproteobacteria bacterium | reverse complement strand
GCAGTTGAAAATAGGGAACTGGCTCGCCGATACCGGGTAGAGCCCCTGCATGACCGTCATGCAGCTCGGCGGCACCACGAAGATGCAGTCACGCCCCAGTGCCTTGGCGCCGATGCGGTAGAGCAGGCCCATGGTACAGCCGGCGCAGGCGCGGTTGCCTGGATGGACGAACTCCTCTTCCGTCAGACCGAGTACGGTCGTTTTCTTGTCACTCATAGCTGCACCCCGACCCATCTTGAAGCCACATCGTCTCCTTCGTCCAGGGCTTCACGCACCTGCTGATACAGAGTCTCGGTTTCGATCACCCGACCGCCAAGACCGACGATAAACCCACCGATTTTGGGCCGCTCAGGCTGGGCATAGAGGACCGATTTCAAATCAGTGAACAGCGCCCCCTGGTGACCGTAGCTCAGCCCCTTTTCGAACACCAGCACCTGACCTCTGCCTGCAAGTGCTTCGACCAGCTGCCGGGCCGGGAACGGGCGATAGACCTGAACAGCCATAACACCGACAGCCACTCCTTCTTCGCGCAGGCGATCAGTCACCACGCGCAGCTGATGGGCCAGGGAGCCCATGGCCACGAGCACCACCACGGCATCCTCGGTGCGGTAGGCATCGAGAATCGGTGCGCCGCCGCGGCCAAAGGTCCGGTTGAACTCGGCGTCGATCTCCTCCAGCACATCAAGGGACCGGTGCAGCTCCTGCTGCAGGTTGTGGCGAATATCCATATAGCCGCCGCGCAGGTTTCCCTCACTGTCGTTCCTCGGGTCCGGAAGGGTGACGGAATTGAGATTTTCGGGGTGATCCGGGTCGAGGGCGTGCTCGTAGCGGTAGGGCCCGACAAAGGCGCGCGCCTCGCTCTCCTCCGGCAGTTCGAAAGGCATGTAGGTATGCGACAGGTAGTAGCCGTCGTAGTTGACCATCACCGGGATATGCACCGCCTCGGCCAGCCGGAAGGCCTTGATGACCGTATCGACAATCTCCTGATGATCGCGGCAGAAGAGCTGAATCCAGCCGGTGTCCCGCTGGCTCATGGCGTCCTGGTGGTCATTCCACACCGACCAGGGAGCGCCAACGCCACGGTTGACAACGCACATCACCAGCGGCAGGCGGGCGCCCGCCGCCCAGTGCAACTGCTCGCTCATATACAGCAGGCCGTTGGCCGAGGTGGCGGTGAAGGCGCGCGCGCCGGCGGCCGCGGCACCGATGCAGACACCGAGAGCGCTGTGTTCGCTCTCGACGGCGACGTATTCGGCGTCGAGTTCGCCCGAGGCAACCCAGTCGGAAAGCTTTTCCGTCAGCGGCGTCTGGGGCGTGATCGGATAGGCGGCGACCACATCGATACCCGCCAGACGCGCGGCCAGTGCGGCGGCATTGTTGCCAGAATCGATCAGCTTGCGACTCATGACGCCTCCTCCCCGGCAAATTCCTCCTCGGCCACCATGGTGATGGCGCCGACCGGACACATCTCGGCGCAGATACCGCACCCCTTGCAATACTCCAGGTTGAAGGACGGCTTAAGCTCCCGGCTGACCGCCACATCCGGACAGTAAAACCAGCACAGATGGCAGGCGTGCTTGCCGGTGCGCGCCGGAGTGCATTTTTCATAGGCAATGACGGGCCGTTCCACCCGCCAGCTGCCGGTGCGGCCGGCGTCGCCGGGACCGGCGGTGGCCGCCGAGGTCAGGATACGAAAACGCTTGTCAGCCATGGGCCACCTCCCCTGCCGTCTGCGCCAGTTCGGCGGCCTCATAGGCCAGCCGGGCGGCCCGGGCATTTTC
>RFIO01000146.1 GCA_003695205.1 Deltaproteobacteria bacterium | reverse complement strand
GAGCTTGGCGTCAAGACAGAGCAGGTTGCCTTCGGCGGTCAGCACCAGCGGGTTGATTTCCAGCAGGCTGCAGTCGGCTTCGACGAAGGCCTTGTACAGGTTCTGGAACAGGGGCACCGCCTGCTTCACCTGAGGCATGGCGAAACCAAGCTTGAAGGCGACCTTGCGGGCCTGATAGGCGGTCATGCCGGTGAGCGGGTCGATCGATTCGAAGAAGATCTTTTCAGGGGTCTTGGCTGCGACTTCCTCGATGTCCATGCCGCCTTCGGCGGAGGCCATCATGGTGACACGGCCGGTGGCGCGGTCAACCAGGAAGGAGACGTAGAATTCGTCGGCGATATTGCAGCCGGCTTCGACCAGAATGCGCTTGACCACCCGGCCCTCGGGGCCGGTCTGGTGGGTCACCAGCGTCATGCCGAACATGTCGCGGGCGAACTGCTTGACCTCGTCGGGGGTCTTGGCGATCTTGACCCCACCCGCCTTGCCGCGGCCGCCGGCATGAATCTGCGCCTTGACCGCCCAGGGACCGTCGCCGAGGCGGCGGGCCCAGTCGCGCGCCGAATTGCTGTTGTAGACCACGTGACCTTCCGGAACGGGAACGCCGAAGTTCCGGAGGATCGCCTTCGCCTGGTACTCGTGAATGTTCATAGGCTCCTCACCTGACCTAAGTGGGTTGGAAAGATTGCTCCGGTCTTGGGGCCGGCACCTGAAAAACAATTCGGCGGAAGCGTCTCCGCCGACCTGACTTCAGACGATGCTGCTCTCCCCGATGGGTCCTGCGACCCGGTGACGCGACAGTCCCAAACCAACTCTGGTCAGACGATTTTCATAAAAGGAGCCTAAAAATCGCCGCGGCCAGACGTCAAAACAAGTACAAAACAACGTTATATCAGGCTGTTGCCCGGTATACGGCTGGCATTTGTAATCCTTTTTGGCCTCCAGGTCAAGGTGGTCTGACCACTTTTTGGCAAAAAGGAGGCCCACCGTTGCCGCTGCCACAGGTGTTCAGTGTAGCAGACCGGGGCCGGCGGGCCAGCGTGGCGTACGATTTGTTCGAAGTCAGCCCTTGGATTTCTGGTAATCGGCGAGGAATTTCTCGATGCCGATATCGGTCAGGGGGTGCCTGGCCAGCTGCTGCATCACCTTGAAGGGGATGGTGGCGATATCGGCGCCGATGGTTGCGGCGGCGAGTACATGCATCGGGCTGCGCACCGAGGCGACGATGATCTCGGTGGTGTAGCCGTAGTTGTCGTAGATGGCCCGAATCTGGTCGATACCTTCCATGCCGTCGTGGCCGACATCATCAAGGCGTCCGACGAAGGGGGAGACAAAGGTGGCGCCCGCCTTGGCCGCCAGCAGAGCCTGCAGGGGGGAGAAGACCAGGGTGACGTTGGTACGAATGCCTTCGGCGGCGAAGACCTTGGTTGCCTTCAACCCCTCTTCGGTCATGGGAACCTTGATGACCACCTTGTCATCGATTTTGGCCAGATCACGGCCCTCGGCAAGCATGCCCGGGGCGTCCAGGCCAATGACCTCCGCCGAGACCGGCCCGTCGACGATGCCGCAGATCTCGGTAATGACCTCACGAAAATCGCGACCGCTTTTGGCGATCAGGCTCGGGTTGGTGGTGACGCCGTCAACCAGGCCCAAATCGCAGGCGGCGCGGATTTCGTCGACTTCAGCGGTGTCGATGAAGAATTTCATGGCTTTGACTCCTGTTGTTAAGCGTTATCGTTGTCCGGCACGGTAGGCGTCCCGGCACTCTTCGCTGCAGAAATGGAGGCGTTTGCCCCCTATGCGGGCACAGACCGCGTCTGATGCCGGCACGTAGGTGCCGCAGACCGGATCCTGGACCATCTCCTCGCCACTGGCCGATTTTTCCGGTCGCTCCTCCGGAGGATTCTGCCGATTCGAGCCGACGATGGAACGCAGCGCGGTCCAGATGGCGTAGAGCAGAAAGCAGAAGATGGCAAGCAGCAGCAGGCGAATCATGGCCAGGGTCCCAGTTTGCGGCAAGCCTGGCCGGGCGCCAGGCGCTCAAGCAATTCCACCACGGTCCGGTCGAGGACCGGATGGCGGGCCGCCGGAGCGATTTCGGCCAGGGGTTCGAGAACGAAGGCCCGCTCGTGCATCCGGGGGTGCGGCAGGACCAGGTCGCTATCGTCCACAACCAGATCGCCGTACAGCAGGATGTCGATATCGAGGGTTCGCGGCCCCCAACGTTCCCGGCGCTGCCGGCCGCAGTCCCTTTCGATGGCCTGAACGGCTGCCAGCAGCTCATGCGGTGACATCCCGGTTTCCAGGGTAACAGCGGCGTTCAGGTAGTCGTTCTGGCCGTCTGGTCCGCCGACCGGTGCCGTCTGCCAAAGGCTGGAGACGGCGCTCAGATGGCAACCGGGCAGCCCGGCCAGGGCCTCGCGTCCGCGCGCGAGCCAGGCGCGCGGTTCATCGAGGTTGGAACCCAGCCCGAGGTGGACTTGAATCATGGCAAACCTTCCGGCCACAGCATCGGCGCATTAAATCACGCTGCCGACGGACGGGTCAACCGCGGCACGGTTGCGGGCCGGCATGGGGCATGCTACAAAGGCCGGCATGGAAACGGGGCTGGGACTGGTGCTGACGCTGGCGGTCGATGACCTGGAACGCACCGCACGGTTTTATCACGATATTTTGGGGCTGAATCTGCAACGCATCGAGCCGGGGCGGGCCTTTCCG
>RFIO01000018.1 GCA_003695205.1 Deltaproteobacteria bacterium | reverse complement strand
TGGGCTTGACCAGCGGCTGGATGTTGCGGCAGTCGGGGTAGGCGCTGCAGGCCAGGTATTTGCCGTAGCGCCCCTGCTTGATCAGCATCCGGGCGCCGCACTTGTCGCAGGTCTGGTCCGAATAGACCGGTTCCTCCGGTTCCTCGGCCTGGCCGTTCTTCAGCGCCTCGGTGTAGCGGCAGTCGGGAAAGCCGCTGCAGGCGAGAAAACGCCCCCGGCGACCGAGCCGGATGACCAGCTCCTTGCCGCACTCGGGACAGTCCCGTCCGGTCTTTTCGGTGGTGACGTCCGCCTTGCTGACTTCCTGTTCCTTCTGTTCGAGCAGCCTGATGAACGGCTCCCAGAACTCGCGCAGGACCTCGCGCCAGGGCTGCTCGCCGCGCGAGATGGCGTCGAGCTTCTCCTCCATGCGGGCGGTGAAGTCGTAATCGACGTAGCGGCTGAAGTGGTTGCTCAGCAGGTCGCTGACCACCCGTCCAGTGTCTTCGGGAAAGAAGGTGCGTTTTTCCAGCCGGACGTATTTGCGGTTGACCAGGGTCTGGATGATGCTGGCGTAGGTGGATGGGCGGCCGATGCCGTTCTCCTCCAGGGTCTTGACCAGCGAGGCTTCGGTAAAGCGCGGTGGCGGCTGGGTGAAGTGCTGCTCGGGCAGCAGCTGGTGCAGCTTCAGCGCTTCCCCCTCGGCCAGGGGCGGCAGCAATCCCGATTCTTCCTCCTCCGGTTCATCGGTCCCCTCTGTGTAGAGCTGCATGAAGCCGGGGAAGCGCACCACCTGGCCGGTGGCCCGCAGGGTGAACCGTTCGGAGGCCTCGATGTCGACGGTGGTAGCGTCGAGCACGGCCGCGGCCATCTGGGAGGCGACGGTGCGCATCCAGATCAGCCGGTAGAGCTTGAACTGGTCGGCGGAGAGGTACTTCTTGACCTGCTCAGGTGTGCGGAACAGGCTGGTTGGACGGATCGCCTCGTGCGCCTCCTGGGCGTTTTTGGCCTTGTTGCGGAACGTGCGCGGCTTGTTCAGGGCGTATTCCGCACCGAACCGCTCGCTGATCAGTTCCCTGGCCTCGTCCAGGGCCAGCTTTGACAGGACGACCGAGTCGGTACGCATGTAGGTGATCAGACCGACGGCGCCTTCGCCGATGTCGATCCCCTCGTACAGCTTCTGCGACAGCTGCATGGTCTTGCGCGATGAGAATCCGAGCTTGCGGCTGGCCTCCTGTTGCAGGGTGCTGGTAGTGAAGGGCGGTGCCGGATTGCGCTTCTTCTGTTTGGTTTCCAGGCGGGCAACCCGGTAGCTCTGCCGCTCGAGTTCGGCCACCAGCTCGCCGGCCATGGCTTCGGACTCGATGGCCAGTTTGTCGAGTTTCTGGCCGTCAAGGGCGAACAGGCGCGCTTTGAACGGTTTGTCCGCCTGGCCGGAGAGCTGGGCATGGATCGACCAGTACTCGCGGCTTTCAAACGCCTCGATTTCCTTTTCCCGCTCGCAGATCAGTCGCAGGGCGACCGACTGGACCCTGCCGGCCGACAGGCCGTAGCGGATTTTCTTCCACAGAAAGGGAGAGAGGTTGAAGCCGACCAGGTAGTCGAGGATCGACCGGGCCTGCTGGGCGTCGACCAGGGGGGCGGAGATGCTGCCGGGATGCGCCATCGCCTCGCGGATGGCATCTTTGGTGATTTCGTGAAAGGTAACCCGCCGCACCGTCGGCTGCCCCTTGGCGGGATCGATGCCCAGGGCCTGCAGCAGGTGCCAGGCTATCGCCTCCCCTTCGCGGTCGGGGTCAGTGGCAAGGATCAGTTCATCGGCGCTTCTGGCCTCTTTCTTCAGGGCGGTGATGTGCTTGCGACTTTCCGCGAGGACCTGGTAGCGGGGCTCGAAGTCGTTGGCGACATCGACCGAGCCCTGCTTGCTGGGCAGGGCGCGCACATGGCCGTAGGAGGCCATGACCTTGTAGCCCGGGCCAAGGAATTTTTCGATGGTTTTCGCCTTGGCGGGGGATTCGACAATGACGAGGGATTTGGCCATAGGGTTCCAGTCCGGTGACGCTTGAGCGTCAAAGCAAAAAGGCTGCGGTTCGGTACCGCAGCCTGTGGGTTCGGTTTCAGTTGACCAGGCGCGTCCAGTCGTCGCTCATGAAGCAGTCGACCTCCCGTTGCCAGTCCTGCTGGGTGTGGGCGAACAGGGTCAGGGCGGTCAGGGATTTGATCTCGTCCAGTCCCAGCTGCTCATCGTGCAGCCGTCCCGCGCGGTCGAGGATTTCCTCCTGGATGTCATCATCGATGATGCCCAGGGAACGCAGCCGCACGAGGAAGCCGCGCGCCTCGCGGGAGAGCAGCTGTTCCTCCTCGATGGTATAGACCCGGAAGGTCGGCTGCCTCAGTTCCCGCCCGTCCCGGTCACCGCGCTGCTCGAGGGATATCTGTTCCATCCAGGAGAAGGCGGCGTCGATTTCGTCGGCTTCGAAACCCTCGCCCAGCAGTTCCTCAACGATATCACTTTCGCTGAAAAACTCCCGTTCTTCCATGACGTACTGGGCAATCAGGGTGACGATGGCAAGAACCCGGTCTCGCACGTAGGGCAGCTCACTTCCGCTGTGGTTGGCATCGCCTAGGCGATGCGCAGATAGTAGCCTCCGGGCTGCTGTACAACCAGTCCGGAGAGTTCCAAGTGCAGTAAAATATCGGAAACCACAGGGGGTGTCAAGCCGCACTTCCGGAGGATTTCGTCGATGTGGACTGGCTCAAAATCAAGTAAATTCAGCATGTTGAGCTGGTCGGCGTTGAGGGAGTCCCGGGCTGACGTTCCCCGGTCTGTGGGGCGGTGCCGATATTCGGGGCGTACGATATCGAGAATGTCACGGCTTTCGGTCACCACCCGGGCCCCATCCTTGATCAGCTGGTTCACCCCTCCCGAGGTCGGGGCGTCGACCGGGTTGGGGACGGCAAAGACTTCGCGGCCGGTCTCCAGGGCGAATTCGGCTGTGTGCAGCGAGCCGCTCCCTTCGGCCGCCTCGACGATCAGAACCCCTTTGGACAGGCCGCTGATGATACGGTTGCGCCCCGGGAAGTGGCCGGCCAGCGGCAGCGCGCCGGGCGGATATTCGGTCAGGATGGCGCCGGAATCGATAATCTCCCGGAACAGGTCGGCGTTTTCCGGCGGGTAGACCCGGTCGATACCGCAGCCGAGGACGGCAACCGTCTGTCCTTCCGCATCGAGGGCTCCGAGGTGCGCGGCAGTGTCGATGCCCCGGGCCAGCCCGCTGACGACGGCCAGACCGGCCGCTGCCAGGTCCCGGGCAATGTCGCGCGCTACCGCTTTTCCCCGGCGACTGGCACGGCGGGATCCGACGACCGCAAACATGTCGGTTGTTGGCAGGTGCCCGCGCAGGTAGAGCAGGGCCGGTGGGTCGGGAATACGGCGCAGGAGTTCCGGGTAGTGGTCGCGGTCCCAGAAGGAGACAAGGGTCACCTCGAGCCGGTCGAGCAGGTCGAGGGTCCGCAGCAGCTCAGGGTGCCCCTCGGGCAGGCGGCCGGCGGCGACATCGGCGCGCACTCCGCAACGGCACCAGCGCTCGGCTGGCTCGGCCAGGGCGGCGTGCGGATCGCCGTAATGTTCGATCAGTCGGAACAGGGCCCGGCGTCCCAGGCCAGGGCTCAGGTGCAGGCGGAGCCAGGCTTTCCGGTCGTTCGCGTCCATGCGTCACAACCTTCCATCCATGAAAAAAGGGCTGGCCTGAGTACAGGCCAACCCCGTGGTTTTTTCGGCAAGCGTTATCAGTCTTCGATAGTGCTGACCCGGTCGCCGCGCAACAGAGGTTCGACGGCCTTGAGGACAAGGGTCGTGGCCGTATGGGGCGTTGTGTCCAGGACCAGCAGCTGGCCGAGCAGCATGTCGGGCAGTTTCAGGTCGGTTCGGTCGATGGCGAACTCCGACGGCTGGCGCTGCCGGGTCACGTTCAGCAGGTTGCCGGTCTCGACACCGTCATCGCTGCCAAGATCGATGTAGACGATATCGAACTGCCCAAGGCCGATTTTGTCCTGCTTGGCGGCGACCAGGTAGCCGCTGGCGGGCCGGGACGATTTCTTCAGGACGATCTCAGATTGCGGCGGCGTGAAGGGGACCAGCAGGTGCGAGCGGTGAATCTCGCGCGTGGCGTTGAGGATCCGTCCGGTGGCGACCTGTTCGTTGACGGCGACGATCTCCAGCGTGCCGACCTGGTTGATCATACGGCCGAACGGCTGGTTGGTGACCGGATGGGTGACTTCGCTGCCGACCTCGATCAGGCTGTAAACGTCGCCGGGCTGGGCTTCGGCGAGGTTCTTCATCTGGCAGAATACGGTATCGCCGGTAGCGATCATCAGCCGGTCGTCGGTGGTGTCGACGATGGTGCCGGCACTGTCGATAGCCTCGAGGGAAATCAGGCCGGCGGCGGTGTCCATGGCCCTGACCGTTATTTCTTCGACCGGTTCGGGCGCTGGAGGCGGTTCCTCTTTGGCTGCCGGTTCGGGCTGCGGCGCCGGGGCCGGCTCCTCCTTCTTTGCCACCTCCGGCACGATTTCGATCCGCCCGTCATAGATGCGAACCTTCTGGCCGGGATAGATCAGGTGCGGGTTGGCAATGAAGGGGTTGTTGGACCAGAGGTTGGGCCAGTAGTAGGGATCCTTGAGGAACCGCTGCGAGATCCCCCACAAGGTGTCACCCTTCTTGATGACATAGATGCGCTCGGCGGGACTTTTCTGCGCCAGAGCCGTGCCGGCGAGCAGGAGCGAAAGGGCCAGAAGCAGCAGGATTGTTCGTTTCATGCAAACCCCCTGGGCATGTTCCCGTCAGACAACCCGCCCTACCGTGCTTCGAGGCGGCTGGCGGCGCGGCTGTCGGGAAAGTTCAGTCGGAGCTTCTGCAAAGCCTGTTCCGCAAGAACGGGCTGTCCAAGTTGCCTGTAAATCTCTACCAGTCGTGCCAGGGCTTCGGGGGCCCGGCCCGGCTGTTCCTTGCTGCCGTAGGGCATCACCTTTTCAAATTCGGATGCCGCACGGCTGAACATGCGCTGGCGATAGTAGGACTCCGCCAGCCAGTACTGGGCGTTGCCGGCGAAGGGGTTGTCCGGGTAGCGGCTCAGGAAGGTGCGGAAGGTGTCGGCCGCTTCGGCGTAGCGTCCGGCCGCGTGCTTGGAAAATCCCTGCAGGTAGAGCCGGTTCGGACTCAGGTCGGCCTGGGGTCTTTCCTCAACGACCACCTTTTCGGTCGTCTCGGCGGCTTCCGGGATCGCTTTTTCACCGGGTTCGGTGCCCATTTGTGCCGGGGCCGGTCGGGCCGCGCTTTCGTCAAGCTGCTTCTGCAGCAGTTCCAGCCGGCTGGTCAGCAGGGCGATCTGCTGCTGCATCTCTTCCTGCTGCTGCCGCAACTGGTCGATCTCCGTGCGGGTTGCCGCCGGCGTACCGGAGCGCAGGGACTGGGTCGGGGGCGCGGCGCAGCCGGCGACCAGCAGCAGAGGGATGATCCAGCGAAGAGATTTCATGTCAGTACGGACAACCTCGTCAACCTGCCGTTCCGGAGACGGCTTAGGCAAAATTCACTAAAAAGTATAAGGTTTTATGGGACCTGTCAAGCGACAAGGAGCCCGACAGCAGAAGGCTTTGTGTGCTATGCTCCGACAGTCTGCCGCGCGTTTCGGCAGGTGATCACCATACGCGAGAGAGATTGACATGCCACCAACCGAACTGCTGGCCCCGGCCGGCGACATGGACAAGCTGGTCACCGCGCTCGATTTCGGTGCCGATGCCGTCTACCTGGGGACCGACCGTTTCGGGCTGCGCGCCCAGGCGGGGAATTTTCCCCTGGATGAATTGCGGCGGGCCTGCGATCTGTGCCACCGGCGCGGCCGCCGCCTCTACCTGACCCTGAACGCCTTTGTGCGCCAGCGCGAACTGGATGATCTGGCCGAGTTGCTGAATCAGCTGCGCGCGGTGCCGATCGATGCCTATATCATCTCCGATCCCGGCGTTCTGAGCCTGGTGCGCGCCATCGATCCGGAGCGGGAGGTTCACCTGTCGACCCAGGCGAACAGCACCAATGCCGCCGCCCTGGAATTCTGGCGCCAGGCCGGAGTCAAGAGAGTCAATCTGGCGCGCGAGCTGAGCCTGGAGGAGATTGCCGCACTGGCCGGGCGCAGTTCCGTCGAGCTGGAGGTCTTCGTCCACGGTGCCATGTGTGTTGCCTGGTCGGGCCGCTGCCTGATATCCACGGCCCTGACCGGCCGAAGCGCCAACCGGGGGGACTGTGCCCAGCCCTGCCGCTGGCAATGGCAGCTTGTCGAGCCGACCCGGCCGGGCGAAACCTTCACCCTGGAACAGGACGGCGCCGGCAGCTACCTGTTCAACAGCAGGGATCTGTGCCTGATCGAGCATCTGCCGAAACTGCTGGGGCTTGGTATTTCCGCCCTGAAGATCGAGGGGCGCATGAAGAGCCGCTATTATGTTGCCGCGGTCACCCGCGTCTACCGGGCGGCCATCGACGCCTGGTACCAGAACCCTGACGCCTGGCGCTGCGATCCAGTCTGGCTCGAGGAGCTGGACAAGGTCAGTCATCGCCCCTACGATACCGGCTTTCTCCTGCCGCGCCGGGACGCGGCCACCGAAACCTCCTCCAGCCGTTATGTGCGCAGCTGCGATTTCGTCGGTGTAGTTATTGAGGGCGATGGGGGCCTGCTGGTGGAGGGGCGCAATCGTTTCTGCCTGGGTGAGCACCTGGAGCTGATTGGGCCTGGGATGCGTACCAAATCTTTTGTCGTCGAGGAGCTGAGCCGTCCGGACGGCACGGTGCTCGAGGCCGCCCATGCCAATTACCGGGTGCGGCTGCAGCTGCCGACAGGAGCCCGACCAGGGGATCTTTTGCGGCGTCCCCAACCTCAGGGCGCCTAGCCCGGGCTAACGAGCCGGAACCGACCAGCAGCGGCCCGAGGTCAAATCAACGCAGCTCAGGCTCCCGCCGTAAACCGCGCCGGTGTCGAGGCCGATCCGGCCGGGGCGCCGGAGGATGTCGGTCTGGGGTGTGTGGCCGAAGACCACGGTGGCGCCGAAATCCCAGTCGCTGTGCAGAAACGGGCCGCGAATCCAGAGCAGGTCTACTTCCTGCTGCTGCTCAACCGGTATCCCCGGCCGCAGGCCGGCATGCACGAAGATAAAGTCGTCTTCGCGATGCAGTGTTGGCAAGCCGGCGAAAAAATCCCGGTGCTCATCCGGGATGGTGTCGAAGCCGGCCCTCCGATAGCTGCTCAGGGTGGCACCGCCGCCGTTGGCTAGAAACATGAGCGTATCCCGGCCGTCCAGGTAGTCGAGCAGCATCTGCTCGTGGTTGCCGCGCAGCACCGTCATCCCCGGCAGCCGCTCACGCAGCTTCAGTACACGCTCGACCACAGCGCAGCTGTCCGGCCCCCGGTCTACCAGGTCGCCGAGCAGGATCAGCCTGTCTTCGGGGCCCAGGGCGACCTGGTCCAGCAGTTGGTCGAACAGGTCCAGGCAGCCGTGAATGTCGCCGATGGCCAGCAGGCGTCTCTGCTTGTCGTCATGGGGCGCTGAACTCATACCGCTTCAAGTATAGCCGCTCTGCCGGGCAGGATGTTACCGGACGGCAATCTGCTATGCTGAACAGACAGAAGCCACCAGGGGAACCTATGCCATCACGTGCCGATACAACCGTTCACCGGGGCCGGATTCTCGATCTGGCGCTGGAAACGCACGCCCTGCCTGACGGCCGCGAGGCCGTTTTCGAGATGGTTCGTCATCCGGGCGGTGCCGGGGTGCTGCCGGTGCTGGAGGACGGCTCTGTTCTGCTCATCCGGCAGTTCCGCCCTGCCGCCGGCGGCGCGATTCTCGAGATCCCCGCCGGTAGCCTGGAGCAGGGCGAGGAGCCGGAGGACTGCGCCCGGCGCGAGTTGCGCGAAGAGGCCGGGATGGTGGCGGAACAGCTGCAATCTCTCGGCTGGTTTTACAGCAGCGTCGGCTTCTGCGATGAGCGCATTCACCTTTACATCGCCCGCAAGCTGTCCCGGGTGGAGCGCAGCCTGGATCCGGACGAGTTCATCGAGCCGGTGGTGCTGAGCCCGGAACAGACTGGGGAGTTGCTGGCCCGCGGCGAGGTGCGCGACGCCAAGACCCTGATCGCGCTGCAGTATTGGCTGTTGGAACGAGACCATGAACGAGGGGCGTGAACGCATGTTGCGCCGTGCCCGCATTCGGGCACTGCTGCTCTACTGGCTGGTGCTGCCGGCGGCGGTGATTCTGTCCGGTCTGGTACTGGATGCCCTGATCGGCTGGCGCCACTGGCCGCTCTCCACAGCGGTCCTGCTGGTTGCCGGGCTGCTGATTGCCGCCGGAATTCTGGTCATCCAGCGGGCCACCGCCGACCTGGCTCTTCTGGGCGGCGGCACGCCGGCGCCCCAGGACCCGGCCAAACGGCTGGTGACCGGCGGCAGCTATGCCTGGTGCCGCCATCCCATGTGGTTCGGCTATGACCTGGCGGCCCTGGGGGTGGTGCTCCTCTGGCGCTCGCCGGC
>RFIO01000017.1 GCA_003695205.1 Deltaproteobacteria bacterium | reverse complement strand
TGGGTGGCGGTGTGCCCATCGGTGCCATGCTGGCTGTCGACCCGGTTGCGGCCAGCTTCGGCCCGGGCAGCCACGGTTCCACCTTCGGCGGCAATCCGCTCGCCACCGCCGCCGCCCTCGCGGTTATGAAGGAACTGACCGAAGGGAGGGTTCTCGACAACTGCACCGCCATGGGTGCCTATCTGCGCCTCGGCCTGGAACAGCTGAAGAAGGACTTTGCCTTTGTCCGCGAGGTTCGCGGCCACGGCCTGATGCTCGGCATGGAGCTGGAAGTCGACGGCGCCCCGCTGGTCCAGCGGGCCATGGACGAAGGTCTGCTGATCAACTGCACGGTGGGCAAGGTGCTGCGCTTCGTGCCACCCCTGACCGTCGGCCGCGATGAAATCGACCGGGCACTGGAGATTCTGCGCCGGGTCTTTTCCAAGGCAACCAACTGACCCCTCACGGGGATGAACTGTTATCGGGGAGGAATCGATGCCCAAGGACTTTCTGAAACTGACCGATTTCAGCCGGGACGAGCTCGACGCCATGTTCCGGCTTGCTGCCGATCTCAAGGCGAAACAGAAGCGGGGTGAGGCCCATCGGCTGCTCGAGGGCAAATCGCTGGCCATGATTTTCGAGAAGAGCTCGACCCGCACCCGCGTCTCCTTCGAAGTCGGCATGACCCAGTTGGGGGGGCACGCCCTCTTTCTGCACTCCGGCACCACCCAGATGGGCCGCGGCGAGCCGATCAGGGATACCGGCCGGGTCATGGCCCGCTACTGTGACGGCATCATGATCCGCACCTTCTCCCAGGAGGCGGTGGAGGAACTAGCCCGCTGGTCAGATGTGCCGGTCATCAATGGCCTGACCGACATGTACCATCCCTGCCAGCTGATGGCCGACCTGCTGACGGTCATCGAGCACAAGGGCGGCTACGAGGGCCTGACCTTCGCCTGGATCGGCGACGGCAACAACATGGCCAACAGCTGGATCAACGCCGCCGCCGTGTTCGGCTTCCGCCTGCAGGTTGCCACCCCAGAAGGCTACCGGCCCGATGCGGCAGTCATGAAAACGGCCGCCGAGAAGGGAGCGGATATCGTCTACACCAGCGACCCTGCTGAAGCGGTGGCCGGAGCCGACGTTCTGTCGACCGATGTCTGGGCGAGCATGGGCAAGGAAGAGGAAGCCGAACAGCGCCGCCAGGCCTTCGCCGGCTACTGCATCGACAGCGCCCTGCTGCAGAGGGCGAACCGGGACGCCATCGTCCTGCACTGCCTGCCGGCACACCGGGGGGAGGAGATCACCGAAGAGGTCATCGAGTCGCCCCAGTCGGTTATTTTTGACCAGGCCGAAAACAGGCTGCACGCCCAGAAGGCGATCATGGCGACGCTGATGGGATAACATCCCAGGTTCAAGATCCACGGCAAAAGAACAAGGACAACCTTGAGCCCTGGATCTTGTCCCCGGAGCCTGACTCTATGATCATCACCTGCCCCCACTGCCGGTTCGAGCGCAACGTCGACACGCGCGCCATCCCCCCTCGGGCCATCCTGGTGCGCTGCCCGCGCTGCGGCGAACGTTTTCCGCTGCCGACCACCCCGCCCAAGGCCAGGGTACGGCAGGAGACAGTGCGGCCGGTTGAACCGGCGGCGCAACCCGCCCCCGTTGCCGCCGTTCCGGCCGCCCGGCCGGCCGGCTTCGGATTGCGCCTGGTGGCCCAGCTGATCGACCTGGCGGCCTTTATCGTCCTGCATATGGTTCTCGCCCTTGGCCTCGGCCTGCTCGGCATCCTTCAGGGTGGTGTCAGTGAGCGGGTTGCCGGCATGACCGTCGGCCTGGCCCTCTTCGTGCTCGCCAGCTTCTGGGGCCTGTTCGTCACGGTGCTGGTCAGCTACTGCGGCCAGACCCCGGGCAAGATGGTGACCCGCCTCCGGGTTGAAGGAGATGACGGCAGCGATGTCGGCGTCGGCACCGCCTTTCTGCGCGAAGTGGTTGCCAAGCCGATTTCGGCTTTGTTGCTGATGACCGGATTTCTCATGATACTCTTTGACCAGAACCACCAGGGCCTGCACGACCGCATCGCCCACACCCGGGTGGTCAAACTCTGAACCCTTTCCGGCCCGGCAGAGGGCCGGCCATATCTACCGACCAGGAGTTGTGACAATGAGCAAGCGTGGAAGCGTCAAAAAAGCGGTACTCGCCTATTCGGGCGGGCTGGACACCTCGATCATCCTCAAGTGGCTGATCGAGGAATACGGATGCGAGGTGGTCGCCTTCTCGGCCGACCTCGGCCAGGGGGAAGAGCTGGACCACATTCCGGAGAAGGCGAAAAAGACCGGTGCCAGTGCCTGCCACATCCTCGATCTGCGCGAGGAATTCGTGCGCGACTTCGTCTTCCCCATGTTCCGCGCCAACGCCATCTACGAGGGGCGCTACTTCCTCGGCACCTCCATCGCCCGGCCTCTGATCGCCAAGGCCCAGATGGAGATCGCGAAGAAGGAGGGGGCCGATGCTGTTTCCCACGGGGCCACCGGCAAGGGCAACGACCAGGTCCGCTTCGAGCTGGCCTATTACCACTTTGACCCCTCGGTGACGGTCATCGCGCCCTGGCGCGAGTGGGACCTGAACAGCCGCACCGCGCTGGAAAACTACGCCCGCAAGCACGGCATCCCGGTTCCGACCAGCAAGAAATTCCCCTGGAGTTCGGACCGCAACCTGCTGCACATCTCCTTTGAAGGGGACATTCTCGAAGACCCCTGGGCCGAGGCGCCGGAAGAGATGTACGTCCTCACCACCCGGCCCGAGGACGCTCCGGACCAGCCCGAATACGTCGAAATCGAATTCGAAAAAGGTGACCCGGTGGCGGTCAACGGCGAGCGTATGTCGCCGGCCAGCCTGCTGGCGAAACTGAACGAGCTGGGTGGCAAACACGGCATCGGCCGCGTCGACCTGCTGGAAAACCGCTTCGTCGGCATGAAGAGCCGCGGCGTCTACGAAACCCCGGGCGGCACCATTCTCGAGGAGGCGCACCGGGCGGTGGAATCGATCACCATGGACCGCGAGGTGATGCATCTGCGTGATTCACTGGTGCCGCGCTACGCCAGCATGATCTACAACGGCTTCTGGTTTGCCCCCGAGCGCGAGGCGATGCAGGCACTGATCGACCAGACCCAGCAGACGGTCAACGGTACAGCCCGCGTCAAGCTTTACAAGGGGCACTGCCGGGTGGTCGGTCGCAAATCGGACACTGACAGCCTGTTCAATGTCGACTTCGCCACCTTTGAGGCAGATGAAGTCTACAATCAGGCTGACGCCGAAGGCTTCATCAAGCTCAACGCCCTGCGGCTGCGCATTCGCAGCCTGATGAACAAAAAAGGCTAGAGGCTCAGTTCGCGGGGCCGGAAGGCATCCGGCCCCGCGTCAAGGCCTCGCGCCGGACGGCGGCGCAATCGATGGAATTCAAAAAACGCCAGATCAAGACCTCGGTGGTCGCCTGCATCCTCGACGAGGAGAAACGGGTGCTGCTCACCCGGCGCTGCATCGAGCCCTTCTGCAGCCAGTGGGTCATGCCGGGCGGCAAGATCGACCACGGCGAGGCGATTCTCGCCGCCCTGCACCGCGAGGTCGCCGAAGAAGTCGGCCTGACGGTCGGCGTCGACGGACTGATCGACGTCTTCGAGCATATCGAGGTCGGCGACAGGAACGACCATTACGTCATCCTCTACTACCGTTGCCACCCCCTCGGCGGCGATCTGAAACCCAACGACCGGGAATGCACCGAAGCTGCCTGGTTCGGGCCCGAATCCCTTCCCGGCATGGACCTGCCGCCCGGCTGCCGCCATATCCTCTCCCTGGTCTACCCCGAACTCGACTGGGGACAGGCCTTGGAAGTGGTCGACCCCGCCGGCGAAATCCCCGACCAGATGAGCCTCGGCTGACGGAAACGGAACCATGGTGCAGATCATTGAGAAGGACATCCGGGTCGCCTTCCCGCGCGGGCACCACCTGCACGCCATGGCCTGCCAGATCAGCAACCACCTCGAGCGCACCGATTTTGCCTTCCGCATAGCCGACCCCGAGGCCCAGTGGCAGAAAATTCTCGGCCTTTTTGAACTGGTCGCCGAGGGAGAGAGCAACCTGAAACGGCTGCACTTTCTGCTGCTGCCTGAATCGAGCCTGCCCGCCACCCGCGTCAAGGATGCCCTCGACTTCATCGAACAGCATTTCCGCCCCAACACCGTCACCATCTTCGGTATCGAACACGTAACGCTGGCCGAATTCCGTTCCTGGCTGCGGCACTACGCCATCGATAATCGCGAACTGCTCGCATCGGTCAACGACGACATCGACGCCGGCGAAGTCGAACAGATGCCGGTCAACTGGTGCGCCATTGCCTGCAAGGAGGAGGACGGCCACCTGCGGGTCTTCTTCGAGGCCAAAAGCCACCCCTTCGGCGGCGAGGAGAATCTCGACTCGCTCCATGACCTCTACCGGGGCAAGGTCTTTCCACTGCTGCGCTGCCACCCGACCTGCTTCAACTTCATGAACCTGATCTGCCTCGACTACGTCTACCGCGACCTCTACCAGTCGAACATCAGTGCCATCATTGCCCGCGCCAACGAACTCTTCTACGCCTCGCGCCAGCGCCTCGACCTGCTGACGGTCATCGAGTGCAACCCCAAACCCGAGCACCCGGCCTTCAGGGACGTGGTCAACGGCTTCTACGGCGAGTATCTCGAATACACCCCGGGAGTACGCGACGCCATCACCCTGTTCTGCAACAGCGCCGGTGACACCCGCTGCGAAGGGCTGGATACGCCGCGGGAGGCCTTCGGCCGCTCCAGCGTCATCATCCACAGATCACACAAGCTCGAACAGGTACAGCTGAGCGAATTCGCCACCGACGACTTCGACGGCCTGCCGGTCTGCCGCCTGCGCTTCGGACGGGAGGAGCGCCTCTTCTTCTTCAACCTGCCGGTCTTTCATGAACTCGACCCGCGCACCACCCGGGTGCCGCTGAAGATTCACGCCATCTTCCGGCCCGCGCCGCAGAACCGCTGGGTGCGCATGGGCAGTGATGAACTGGTCGGCAAGGTGGCCGGCAACTGAGACCGGCATTGGCGAAAGCGAGTGGATGCTGTATAACAGTCGCTCCGGCGGCCAAGCCCGCCACAGCCGACAGATCAACGACAAGGACGTATTTGCCATGAGCGAAAAACCCTGGGCCGGACGCTTCACCCAGCCGACCGACGAGTTCGTCGAGGAATTCACCGCCTCGATCAGTTTCGACCAGCGCCTGTACCGCTACGACATCCGCGGCTCCATCGCCCACGCGCGCATGCTGGCGCGCCAGGGGATCATCAGCCAGGACGAGGCCGAGCGCATCGTCTTCGGTCTGAACGAAATCCTCGAGGAGATCGAGGCGGGCAAGTTCAGCTTCTCCGTCGCCCTCGAGGACATCCACATGAATATCGAGAAGCGCCTGATCGACAAGATCGGCACCGTCGGCGGCAAACTGCACACCGCCCGGTCACGCAACGACCAGGTCGCCCTCGACATTCGCCTCTACCTGCGCGACGAACTCGACGCCATCATCGCCGAGCTGCGCCGACTGCAGGGCTCCCTGGTGGACCAGGCGGAGGCCAACCTCGGCGTCATCATGCCGGGCTATACTCACCTGCAGACCGCTCAGCCGGTTCTGTTCGCCCACCACATGCTCGCCTACTTCGAAATGATCGGCCGCGACGCCGACCGCATGACGGACGTACGCCGGCGCATGAACCAGCTGCCGCTCGGTGCCGGCGCCCTGGCCGGGACCACCTTCCCCATCGACCGCGAGTGGGTCGCCGAGCAGCTTGGTTTCGACGGTGTCACGCGCAACAGCCTCGATTCGGTCTCCGACCGCGACTTCGCCATCGAATTCTGCGCCACCGCCGGCATCCTGATGATGCACCTGTCGCGCCTGTCGGAGGAGCTGATCCTCTGGTCGAGCGCCGACTTCGACTTCATTGAGCTGACCGACGCTTTCTGCACCGGAAGTTCCATCATGCCGCAGAAAAAGAATCCGGATGTTCCGGAGCTGGTGCGCGGCAAGTCGGGCCGGGTCTACGGCAACCTGATCAGCCTGCTGACCCTGATGAAATCCCTGCCGCTGGCCTACAACAAGGACATGCAGGAGGACAAGGAACCGCTTTTCGACACCATCGACACCGTACGTGGCTCGCTGAAGATCTTTGCCGACATGATCGCCCAGATGAAGGTCAAGGCTGAGAACATGCGCGTTGCCGCCGCGCGCGGTTTTTCCACCGCCACCGACGTGGCCGACTACTGCGTGCGCAAGGGGCTGCCCTTCCGACAGGCGCACGAGGTGGTCGGCAAGACCGTGCGCTACTGCATCGAACAGGGCAAGGACATCCCCGAACTGTCCCTGAACGAATTCCGCCAGTTCTCGGAACTCATCGACGAGGACATCTACGATTTCGTCACCCTCGAGGCCTCTGTCAACGCCCGCAAGGCGACCGGCGGCACCGCACGCGAAGCGGTCGAGCGCGAAATCGCCCGGGCCAGGCAGCTGCTGTCGGCATGATGCGCCGTCTGTTGCTCATCGCCCTGCTGCTCCTGCCGGCCGCTTGCGGCCACAAGGGCCCGGTCCGCCCCCTCGGCGTCCCCCTGCCCGCCGCCGTGCGTCAGCTGACCGTCACCCAGTTCGGCGGCAGCCTGGTCGTCAGCTGGCTGCCACCCGCTGCCAACCAGGACGGTAGCCCATTGCAGTCCATGAAGGAGTTTGCCGTCTACCGGCAACAGTTCGATCCGCAGGACGACTGCCCCGAATGCCGACCGCCCAAAACCCCTGTCGCCAGGGTCGCGGCCGAGCCTGGCCGGGACAGTTATCGTTTCGTCGACCGCAAGGGTCTGCACCCCGGTATGGGTTATCGCTACCGGGTGGTCCCATTGGCCACCGGCAACCTGGCCGGCGTACCGGCGCAGGCCAGAAGCCTGTTCGTCGAACCGCCCGCCAAACCGACCGTGCCCGGGGGACAGGCCCTGGAAAAGCTCAACCGTCTGAGCTGGCAGGCCCCGGCCGGAGCCACTCCAGGCGGTTATCGGATTGAAAGAGCGGCCGGCCCGGCCGGAGAACCCTTCGAGATGCTGACCGAGCTGCCTGCCGAACGGACCAGTTACGATGATTTTGCCGTCAAAGGAGGCACGAGCTACCGCTACCGGGTGCGGGCGTTCTACCGCAATGACAGGGGGAAGGTCTACTCGGAGGCGGCAGGCCCCGTGGACCTGGTCGCCGTGCCCTGAGTCCGGCGCTTTACAAGTCAGCGGGGCTGTGTTACCAAAAGTTTTCGGCCCGATGGGCCACAAGGGGAGACAGCAGCCTGAAGCTGCACCGACAGAGGAGGAGAATTGTCATGGCTCATTTTTCCGGTTCGATGGTCGCCATCATCACGCCCTTCAAGGCAGATGGCAGCTTCGATGAGGAACGCTACCGGGAACTGATCGAGTTCCAGATCGAAAACGGCACCGACGTCATTGTGCCCTGCGGCACCACCGGTGAATCGGCCACCCTCGACTTCGAGGAGCACGATTACGTCGTCAAAACCTGCATCGACCAGGTCAACAGGCGGGTGCCGGTCATCGCCGGTACCGGCGCCAACAACACGGCCGAGGCGATTCACCTGTCGCAGAACGCGAAAAAGAACGGCGCCGACGGCCTGCTGCTGGTCTGCCCCTACTACCACAAGCCCTCCCAGGAAGGCATCTACCGGCATTACCGCACTCTCGCCGAAGCGGTCGACCTGCCGCAGGTGCTCTACAACGTTCCGGGACGCACCGGCGTCAACATCAGCGCCGACACCACCTGCCGGCTGG
>RFIO01000145.1 GCA_003695205.1 Deltaproteobacteria bacterium | reverse complement strand
TATCCGCATCGACAACCTGACCCTGCAGGGCGGAACGGTCCATTTTGAGGACCGTCACCTGAGCACCCCCTTCAAGGCGACCATGTTTGATCTGGGCGGCCGCGTGACCGGACTGGCTTCCGACCCGGCCATGAAAGCCGATGTCGATTTGCGCGGCCGGTTGGAAAACCACTCCCCCCTGAACATCACCGGCACGGTCAACCCACTTTCAGAAGAGCTGTTCGCCGATCTGGCCGTCCGCTTCAGGGAGATCGACCTGACGCCGATGAGTCCCTACTCCGGAACCTTTATCGGCTACCTGATCGCCAAGGGGAAACTGAATCTGGAACTGGACTACAAGATCGATGAGGGGCGTATCGATGCCGACAATCGCATCATCATCGACCAGCTGACCCTGGGCGACCGGGTCGAGTCGGACCAGGCGACCTCGCTGCCGGTCTCTCTCGCCATCGCCCTGCTCAAGGATCGCAGCGGCGTCATCGATCTCGACGTCCCCATTTCGGGACGGCTGGATGACCCCGACTTCAGCATCGCCGGCGCCGTCTGGACCATCATCCGCAACTTGCTGGTCAAGGCGGCCACCTCCCCCTTCTCCCTGCTGGCGGCCATGGTCGGCGGCGACGAGGATTTCAGCAGTGTTGCCTTCGAACCGGGAACGGCCGTATTCGTCGCAGGAGAGAAGGAGAAACTGACAAAGCTGGCCGACATCCTCGGCAAACGGCCGGGGGTAACGCTGGAAATCTCAGGTTTCATTGACCCCGCGAGGGATCCGGAAGCCTACCGCCTGGCCGAGTTGCGGAAAATGGTGCGCGCGGAAAAGTGGCGCCGACTGGAAAAGGCCGGCAAGGCTCCGGCCGAACCGGATGCGGTCGAAGTATCAGCCGGGGAATATCCCGATCTGCTCACCCGGGTTTACAAGGATGCCGATTTCCCCAGACCGCGCAACTTCATCGGTCTGCTGAAAAAACTGCCGGTGCCCGAGATGGAAAAACTGCTGCTGGCCAATATCAAAGCCGGCCCCGAAGAGATGGCCGGGCTGGCCAAGGAACGTGCCCTGGCGGTGCGCGCGGAGCTTGAACGCCTCAACCCCGACATCGCAGCCCAGCTCTTCCTGGTCGAGCCGGCCGCCGTCGACACGCCGCCCGAGAAGGGCTCCGGAGGCCGGGTGGCATTTGCCATCAAAACGCGCTAGACTGCCCCGACATTCCACCGGGAGGGGCTTGCTCATGCGCTACAAGATCAAGGACACCCAGAACATCTCCAGCGACTGCATGGTCTGCGGGGTCAACAACCCTTTTGGGCTCAAGACCCGCTTTCACGTCACCGAACAGAACGAGGTGATCGCCGTCTTCACCCCACAGCAGCACCACCAGAGCTATCCGCAGGTCCTGCACGGCGGCATCACCGCCGCCATCCTGGATGAAACCATCGGCCGGGCCATCGTGCCTTTGACCGACAGCATGACCTTCGGCGTCACCCTGGATCTCCACGTGCAGTACAAAAAGCCGATTCCCTATGGGGTCGAACTCAAGGCCATCGGCCGCATCACCGCCAACAACGGCCGTATCTTCGAGGGTACGGGCGAGCTCTATCTGCCCGACGGCAGCGTCGCCGCCACCGCCAGCGGCAAATACATGCGCCGGCCGCTGGAAAAATTCACCAACGTCGAATTCCTCGACCGGCACTGGTTCAAACCGGAGGAGATGCCGGAAACCGTGTCGATCGGTGAACAGGACTGACAGAAGGCATTGCGCGTCCAGGAACAACGGCCGACCCGATGAAACGGGACGGCCGTCGCTTTTTCAGTCGGCGCCAGCACCGGCCTCAGGTGCCGGCGCGCAGATGAACGAAGTTCTCTTGTGCCCATTGCAGCAGCTGACGGCGGGTCTCATCCGTCAGGAGTGCCGATTCCGGGTGCTGCCGCAACCGCTCGGCCAGATCGAACAGACGTTCGGCGGCATCATCCCGGCTTGAATCGACGTGGACATCCAGTCCGAGCATGGACATCAGACCCTGGATTTTCGGGGTATTGCTCTCCATGACGATAAAAGGTGTACCCAGAAACGCCGCGGCAATGGAATGATGGAATCGCCCTGAAACGAACAGCCTGGACGAAGCGATGGTCGCCAGCCACTGGCTTTCGGAGGTCGCGTGAACCAGTTCGAACCGATCGCCCAGGGCCTGTTTCAGCTGCGTTGCCGCCAGGTGATCATCCGCCGCCGGATAAGCCGCGGCGCCATAGAGAAAATAGCAGCGCTCGATTCCAAGCTGTTCCACCAGCGAACAGAGGGCCTTCAGCATCTCCCCCTTCCAGGCGACCGAGCCGGCCAGGACCAGCTCCCGTGGCTCTTCCCGGACAATATCATCCCGGCAGCGATCAACATACAGCGGCAGGCAGTCGAAGCTGCGGACGACCTGCAGACCCAGGGCTTCCATCAGCGAAGCACTGACCGGCTCGCGCACAGCGACCGTATCCAGCTCGGCATAAACCTGGCGGTAAAGAGCCTCCAGCTCGGAGCCCGTCGGCCGTGGGCTGTCATCCGGATAGCAGGAGTGGTTGATGACGTGTACCGGGCGGCCCAGCTCCGTTTTGGCACTGTGCATCAGGAACAGCAGGGTCCTGGCCAGGTCACTGCCCCCATGCAGCGACCCCTCGCCGTTGACGACGACGGTATCAGCCTGCTCAACAGCCCGCCTGAGATCGGGACAGGAATCCCAGAAATGCCGGCGAAAATCGTCCGTCCAGTCACCCGGGGCAACAGGTGGTGGGGGCAGCTTTCGGAGGGAATCGATGGGGACTCCCCTCACCTGCCACCCCTGCGCCTCCAGCGTGTTGCGTATCGCCAGGCTGGTGCAGGTGCATCCCCAGTGATACCAGAAGCTGGTGTCGTTGAGAAACAGCACCCTGCCCAGGGACGATTCGGATGCCGGGGCACAGCGGTGTTGAGGCACTGAACCGACT
>RFIO01000144.1 GCA_003695205.1 Deltaproteobacteria bacterium | reverse complement strand
TGCGACGGCCATCTTCAACGCCTACCAGTCAGGCATGCGGCGTTCGAAGGTGCTCGTGAAGGCGTTCGGGATCACGAGCGCAACCGCCATCAAGTACCTGAAGCTTGTTGACCCGAGACTGTTCGACGAGGCTGAGCGGAGGCCAGTCCGTGCAGGATGAAGCGTGGTGGCTTTACATGCTGGAGTGCCGTGGCGGCGGCATCTATGTCGGCATTGCCATGGATGTGGGCAAGCGCTTCGAGCGGCACAAGGCCGGACAGGGTGCCATGTACACCAGGCTGAACCCCCCGGAGAGAATCCTGTGCAGCATCCGGATCGGCAGCCACGGTGACGCCCGCCGCGTCGAACGCGCTATCAAGAAGCTTCGTCCAGCCGAGAAAAGGCAATGGGCCAGGGCATTAGGACCCGAGTGCAGTGAGCCGCCTGTGGGCATCCTCCCTGGTTACGTCAATGAGGGTCGCCACGGCAAGTAGCCTGTCCTCATGCCTTTGCCTGCTCTCGCATGGCCCATCGCACAGGACAATGCAGCGGTCCCGGTCCAGAAAGCCGGATTCCTGCGAAACCGAAAACGCATGAATCGCGTCATTCACCCTGGCGTCGAGGGCATCCCTCCGTGCTCCCTTGAACCTGATCGCCTTGAATCCGGCCCTCCTTTGGCCCTCAAGGAAGTAGTCGAGCGCGAAAACCTCGGCCTCGGGCCTTTCGGTCTGCAACGTCACTTCAACGGCCTCCTCGAATTCCGGCAGGAACCACAGCTCGGCCTTGATCAGCGCATCCCTGACCTGTTCCCTGAACTTCGGCTTGCCCCTGTGTCTCGGCTCTCCAACCAGCTCGCCGAAAATCTCTTCAAGCACCGTTTCCGGCTTTTCCCCGTCAAGACGGGCCACCCCGCCGGGCGTGGCGGCAAACTGGGGAGATTGCTCAGGCAGCGCATCAAGCTCGGCATTGATCATGTCCGCGTTGCCTTCGGATTCCCGGCAAAGCGCCTTGAACCACTCGATCCATTCCCCGAAAACCCAGATGTCGGGCGTTTCGCCCGCTATGGTCGCGTATCCGGCCAGATTTGGCCTCGGGGAGCCCTCCTGCATTCCTATACCCCGGAAACCGGCCCAGCGGCCATTGTAGGCGATCACACCGATGTTTTTCCCCTCCTCCCTCAAGGGTTTCGGAAAGAACTGGATCAGCCTGTAGTGAAGCTGCCCGCCGCTCACGGGACGCTCCTTATGACATGGGAGTGCGCGGCTACAATGGAGGGAAGCACGCTCGCCCGGAAAACCAGAGCATCAGCAAGCGCCGCCTGTGTCTTCT
>RFIO01000143.1 GCA_003695205.1 Deltaproteobacteria bacterium | reverse complement strand
GTCGTTGATATCGAGCGGGATAAAACTCTCTTGTGGGAAATAATCCCAAGCGTTCGGGCAGCCGATATAGAAGGGCAGGGCCAGCCCCAAGAAGGGATCGGCTAGTTTCTCGGTCCAATGATGTAGACCGATAAAGTTCTCGATCGCGAGGTGGTAGCGAAATGGAGCGATTGCCTCCGCCCTATCGGCAATGGGTCGCACCCCCTGGCCGAAGATTTCCAGGTGCGGCAGCCGCTGCTTGAGCGCCTTGGTGAAGGCGAGGCGCCGGTTGTGCAGGGTGTGACGCTGTTTTTTGCTCGAGCAGACGGTGGAGATGTCCGCCCGTTTATCTGTCGGGGGGTGTTCCAGCAAGTCGTCAAAACAGGTCGAGCTCTCCCCCTTCAAACCGTAAAACCATTGCAGTGCAGGCTGGGAGAAAATGCGCCCAGGGTGCCGCAATGCCCACTCCGGCTGGCTGGTCAGGACATGTCCAAACTGTCCAGTGTAGGTGCTTCCGTAGACCTTAATAGTCGAAGGCTCAGTGGTCACCAGGAGGCTGTTTTCGCGGCACCCAGGATGGGCTTCCTGCTGGTTAGCGTCGCCAGGAAAATCGTTGTAAACCACCAGCCAGTCATAATCGCGCAGCGCCGGATCGAAAAAGAATTCGCAGTCCCCCCAGGCCGGTTTCCGGCCGGGGAACTGCCTGATCCAGAGGTGGTTCTGGTAATTACCTATGACCTTGACCCGGATCCCGGCCATCTCAAACCTCCGGCAGGGCGTTCGGCATGGAACGCAGCTTTTCGATGACCATATCGACACTGATCGCGTTCATGCACAGGTGCTTTGGGCTGTAGTTGCAGTTCTTGCGGTAGCAATTGATGCACGGCCCTTCGACCTGCAGAACCGCGACCTGAGGCCCCACAGGTTTCACCCTGCGCGGGTCCGTCGGGCCGCAGATGACCAGCATCGGCGTGTCCGTGGCCGAGGCGATGTGGGCGGTTCCGGTGTCGTTCGAGACGATGACCCTTGCGGATTCGCAGAGGGGCACGATATCGAGAATGCGGGTCTGACCACAGAGATTGACCAGCAGTTCAGGCGAACAGGCGGCGGCTATCTGTTCACATTCCTCGACGTCATCGGGGCCGCCGACCAGCGCCACTTTTTCAAGTCCCAGCGCCCGTAGCCGGCCGGCGAGTTCGGCAT
>RFIO01000142.1 GCA_003695205.1 Deltaproteobacteria bacterium | reverse complement strand
TCACGGCATGGAACTCCCCTGGAAGTGCAAGATGGGGGTGTCCGGCTGTGCCAACGACTGCGCCGAGGTCTGCCTGAAGGATTTCGGCCTGATCGGCACGCCCAGGGGCTGGCATCTGATGGCCGGCGGCAACGGTGGGGCCGCTCCGCGCCTGGCCCGGCGCATCGTCGAGCATGTGCCCGACGCGGATCAGGCCCTGACGATGCTCGACCGGCTGGTGACCTGGTTTCGCAGCCAACAGCGCAAATGCCGGGCCGGCAAGCTGCTCGACGAAGTCGGGATTGAAACCCTGCGCCGTATCGCCCTGGGTGATGATGGCTGAGCGTTCGGCTCAGTCGTCGATAATCAGCCGGTAGCCGCGCCCGCGCACCGTGAGGATATGGCACGGGTTTGTCGGGTCCGGTTCGAAATAGCGCCTGAGCCGGACGATGAAGTTGTCGAGGGTTCGGGTTTCCGCCTCCGGGCTCATACCCCAGGCCTGTTGCAGCAGTTCGGCACGGTCGACAACTTCGCCGGCATGCCGGGCCAGGGCGCGCAGCAGTTTCAGTTCCTGGCCGGTCAGGGTCAGTTCCTGCTCCGCGCCTGTGACCTTCCCCTCGCTGAGATCAACCGTGTGCCTGCCGATACGGATGGTTTTCGGCGCCCCTGTCCGGTACCAGCTGGCCCTTTCCAGCATGCGCTGGACCCGCAGCAGAAACTCATCCAGTGAGAATGGCTTGACCAGATAGTCATCCGCTCCCAGCTGCAGGCCCTTGACGCGGTCGCGCTCCTCGGCGCGAGCCGACAGGATCAGCACCGGCAGTCGCGGGTCTACGGTACGCAGTTGTCGGCAGACCTCGTAGCCGGAGATACCCGGCAGCATCAGGTCGAGAACCAGGAGGTCAACCTTGTGCGCCTTCAAAATATCCAATCCCTCCTCACCGCTCGCGGCGTGCCGGACCTGGTAGCCTTCGGCTTCCAGGTTGAACACTAGGGCGTTGGCAATGTGCATTTCATCTTCAATGATCAGAATTGTCGGTGCGCTCATCCCTCGTCCCCCGAAACCGGTCCGTCCCAGGCCGGCAGCTGAAACTGGGCGCGGGTCCCCTTGCCCGGGCCGTCACTTTCCAGCCAGACCTTGCCCTTGTGCATCCGGATGATGGCGCGCACGATGAACAGGCCCAGGCCCGAGCCCCGCACCGTGTGCCCGGTCTTCTGAACCCTGTAGAACATCTTGAACACCCGGCGCAGCTCCTCTTCGGCCAGCCCCCTGCCGTTGTCCTGCAGGCAGAACCGTATGTGCCGGCCATCGCGCCAGAGGCGTATCCGGATGTTGGGGCTGTCGTTACTGTAGAGCAGGGCATTCTCCAGCAGGTTGCGGAACACGGTCTGAATCGAATCGGCGTCGAACCGGGCTTTCAGCCCCGGTTCGATTTCCAGGTGCATTTTCCCGGCGTGGGGCAGGGCATACATCAGGTCGCGAAAGTAATTTTCGGTCAGGGTGGAAAAGTTCCCGGGCTTGAGAACCAGTTTCAGCCCCTTGTGTTCCAGCCTGTTCACCGTAAGCAGGTTGCTGGTCAGATTGTCCAGCCTCTTGATGTCGGATTGCATGGCATCAAGAAAGCGTATCAGGTGATCGGGGTCGACCTTGTGGCGGCGCAGAGTTTCGATGTGCAGCTGCAATGAGGCGATCGGCGACTTCAATTCGTGGGTCACCTGGGCTATGAAGTTGCGCTGGTTGCGGTTGAGGGCGATCTGCCGACGCCAGTAGATGAAGATGACGTAGGCCGCCGCCAGAATGGCGACCAGCAAAAGGATTCCTTCGACCAGAATGAACCAGTCGACCCGGCTGGTCGCCAGTTCTGGGCTGTAGCGTTCGGCCAGTTCACGCAGCTGGCGGTGCCTCCCCATGAACCAGCCGATCCAGCCGAGCAGGACCAGGATCCAGAGAATCTGCAGGCCGACGAAGGCGACGACGGGATTGAACAGGGCGCGTCTCGGTTTCATGCTGCCTATCTAAGCACCAGCGACGTCATCGGGCAAGTTTTACAGAAGTTTGACAGAAGCCCTGCCGGGTCTTTGTTAGTGTGTCTGGTGATTTGGTCACACATAACCGGGAGGTGCCCTCATGACAATTTCTTCTTTGCGCATTGGTAGCCACGAAGCAGCCTTCCCCCTGGTTCAGGGGGGAATGGGGGTACGCATTTCCGGCGCCAGCCTCGCCGGTCATGTCGCCCGGGCCGGCGGAGTTGGCCTGGTCGCCTCGGCCGGCATCGGCCTGAACAGCCGCTTTTTTGACGGTGGCAACTATTTTGCCGCGGAACCCCTGGCCCTGGCCGAGGAGATTCGCAAGGCTCGGGCGATCGCCCCTGATGGCGTCATCGGCGTCAACTGCATGGTGGCGGTCACCGACTACGACCAGCTGGTACGCGCCGCCTGCGAGGCAGGTGCCGATCTGATTGTAAGTGGCGCGGGACTGCCTCTGAACCTCCCCGGCCTGACCGTTGATTTCCCCGATGTGGCCCTGGTGCCAATCGTTTCCTCGGTCAAGGCGGCGGACCTGATCTGCCGCAAGTGGCTCAAGGGCTACAATCGTCTGCCTGACACCATCGTCGTTGAAGATCCGGAGACCGCGGGCGGGCATCTCGGCGCCCGGCCTGAGGATATCGGAACCGGCAGCTACGACCAGATGGAGACCGTGCGCGGAGTCAAGGCGCTACTGCGGGACAGCTACGACTGCCAGGCCCCGGTCATCACCGCCGGGGGCATCTGGGATCGTTCCGATTTGCTTGCGGCGCTTGAGGCCGGAGCGGACGGCGTCCAGATGGGTACCCGGTTTGTCACCACCGAAGAGTGCGATGCCGATCCCGCCTTCAAGCAGGCCTATCTCGACAGCCGCAAGGAAGATATCGGTCTGATCATGTCGCCGGCCGGCCTTCCCGGTCGGGCGCTGGTCGGGAATATCGATGCCGTAACCGAGCGCGAAAAGCGTCTTGGCACCGCCTGTCCGACCGGTTGTCTGAAAAAGTGCAGCTACAAGACCAACCGGGAACGGTTCTGTATCGTCCATGCCCTCGACCGGGCCCAGCGCGGCGATGTCGAAACCGGTCTGGTTTTCTGTGGCAGCAATGCCTGGAGGGCGCAGAAGATTGAAACCGTGCAGGAGATTTTCAACGATCTGTTTGCCCTGCCGGAAGGGGTGGCCGTCAACGAGTAGTTGCCAGCCGTCAACACGTGAAAATGAAAGGCCCCGCCGACATCAGTCGGCGGGGCCTTTCTGTCTGTAGCGGGGCGAATCAGAAGCGGATCTTGTTGTAGGGGGATGCCGCCGAGGCCATCATGGCATCCTCCAGGGTATGGACCCCCTTTGCTTCCAGCAGCGGTATCAGCCGCACCAGAACCTCGGCAGTCACCAGGGCATCGCCCAGGGCGGTGTGCCGGCCGACGATGTGAATGTCGAGCCGCTTGGCGATGTCCTCCAGGTTGTGGGTGTCGAAGTTCGGATGGGCCACCCAGGAGAGGAGCAGGGTGTCAAGGACCGGGTGGTCGAAACGCAGGCCGGTCAGTTCCTCCTTCAGTTGCAGAAAGCGCATGTCGAAGGCGGCGTTGTGCGCAACCAGAACGGAGCCTTCGCAGAAGTGGTGGAAGTGGGGCAGAACCTTGTCGATGGTCGGCTGGCCGCGCAGCATTTCCGGCTGGATGTGGTGGATGGCGACCGATTCGGGCGGTACGTGCCGCTGCGGATCGACCAGCTGGTCGATGGTTTCGTCGTAAAGAATCCGGGTCCCCATGACACGAACGCCACCGATCTGTATGATCTCGTCCCCCTTGGAGGGGTTCAGGCCGGTGGTTTCGGTATCGAAAACCACGAAGGTCAGGTTGCGTAGCGGCGTCTGGCCGAGTTCGGCCCAGTCCTGGCGGTCAAACAGGTTGAATTCGTAGTACACCGGCCGGTGTTCGGGTCCGTCGCTCTGCTCGAAGTGCTGGTCGGGCGAGACACGCATCAGGCTGATATCGATGCCGCTGCAATTGTCACCGTCATCCAGACGGGGGACAATGCGTCCCTGCCATTTCTCCACCAGCTCGTGGACCGAAATCAGCTGATCGCGCGCGTCCCGGATCAGCGGCCTGCGCTGCCAGCGCCGGATGTCCCTGACGCCAATGGAACTCCCCTGCCAAAAGATGGTCAGGCAGGCTTTCTGTTCACTCTGACCTGCCAACTTCAGGCTGATGCGTTCAACCCCCTTGCGGTCGGCGAGATAGCCCGCCAGCTGGCCAATCCCCTGCAGCAGGCTGTAGCTGTCGGTTTTCAGCCAGAGATCTTCCTCCGCCTCGGTCTCGACCGGGCGGCGCAGGCGACGGCGCAGGTGCCTTTGCAGCATCTCGAGCAGGTCACCGGCAAGGATATCGTCCATGCGCAGCCGCGCGGCGATGTGGCGGGCATAGGATTCACGCGCGAAATCGAGCTGTTCCTCCAGCGCCAGGGACGCGCGGTCGATGACCTGACGCAAGTCGTGCAGCCGTTCGGCCTCGATGGCCGGGGTGGAAATGATGGTTGAAATCGCCTCCCGGATCTCTTCGGTCGAGAAGCGCATCGCCTCGGTCAGGGTGCGGAAGACCTGGTCCCGCTCCAGTTCGGCATCGAGCTGACCGGTCATGTCCTCCAGGGTGAGAACGAAACCGTTCATGGTTCGGGGGCCGTCGCCGTTCTGGTAGACCGGTGCCATGGTCACCCGAACATTGAGCCCTTCGCGCACACTCATGATGAAATGGGTGCCGGCAGCCTGCTGGCCTGCGCGGGAAGACTGGTGCAGGACGTCGAGGGCATGGAGGATTGGTTCGCGTTCCAGAACGGAGAAGACTGAACGACCCAGACCGATCAGCCTGCCCGGTTGTTGCAGCAGCTGCTGGGCCATGTTGTTGTAGAGCAGGATCTGGCCGTCGGTATTGCAGACCAGCACGCCGTTGGGCAGCTCCGAGACCAGTGCTGCCAGCCGGTTGCGTTCGGTCTGCAGCTCGGCCCGGGCCCTGTCGATTTCGTCTCGCACGTCCTGCTGCAGCTGCTGGCAGACATCGGCATGCTCGTTGATGACCGTGACCAGTTCGACGACTTCGTGGGCGCCCTTGGGGTCGATCCTGTAGTTGGGATTGGCCCGGCTGATCAGCTTGGTTTCCTCGGCCAGCTGCAGAATGGGAATGATGTAGTACTTGAACAGCAGGCTGACCAGCGAGCCGATGACCAGACAGAGAATGGCGGCGCCAAGCAGCGGGTAGGGGACCAGCTTGTGGGCGAAGGTCTGGACCTGGGCCTGTTCGGCCGGGTCGAGGGCAAACCAGCTGGCAATGAAGCTGGCGCCGATCACAAGAAAGAGCAGAAAGACGATCGCCAGCAGGAAGACCCAGTACTTGGTGCTTGGTTTCAGGTTCGTGGTCGGCATGTTTCGAGATCAGGGCCGGTTCGGGTTTCCGTCAAAACAGTGTTTGCCAATATACACGCCCACTTCCTCTTTGACAATGACCACCACCCTGTCTGCGCTTGCCTGTACGGGGCTGTCCATGCCGGTTGCCTGGCGTTGAGGCGTGGTGTACGATAACAGGTCTGCAATTCTCAGCTGAAAGGATCGTTTCATGGCGCAGCCGGACGAAAAGTTCATTCCCAAATGGATAGCCTGGGAGACGACCCAGCGCTGCAACCTCAGTTGTGTTCACTGTCGCTGTTCGTCTGATATGAATGCCGCCATCGGTGATTTTACCACCGATGAGGCTTACAAGCTGATCGATGATATCTGCGAGGTCAGCAAACCGGTTCTGGTTCTGTCCGGGGGCGAACCGCTGCTGCGGCCCGACATCTTCGATATCGCCCGCTACGGTACCGAAAAGGGGCTGCGCATGTGCATGGCCACCAACGGTACCCTGATTACCGATGAGGTCTGTGAAAAGATGAAGGAGGCCGACATCAAGATGGTCTCCCTGTCGCTGGACGGTTCGACCGCCGAGGTCCACGACAACTTCCGCAACTGCGAAGGCGCCTTTGAGGGAACCATCCGCGGTGCCGAAACCCTCAAGCGCAACGGCATCAAGTTCCTGATCAATTCATCCTTTACCAAGCGCAACCAGAAAGATATCGGCAATACCTTCCGTCTGGCCAAGAGCCTGGGCGCCACCGCCTGGTACATGTTCATGATCGTGCCGACAGGTCGCGGCGAGGAGATCATGAACGAGCTGATATCCAAGGAGGACTACGAGGAGATTCTCGCCTGGCACTACGAGCAGGAGAAGAACGAGGATGAGATCCTCATGCGTCCGACCTGCGCGCCGCATTACTATCGCATCGTGCCGCAGATGGCCAAGGCCGAGGGCGTCGATTTCAAGCGCCGCAGCCTCACCTTTTCGACCGGTGGCGGCAAGGGATGCATCGCCGCCCAGACCATCTGCCTGATCGACTGCTTCGGAAATCTCAAACCCTGCTCCTACTTCCACTCCTCGGTCGGCAACGTCAAGCAGATCCCCTTCAGGGAACTCTGGTTCAACTCCAGGACCTTCAATGATCTGCGCAACTTCAAGGCCTACAAGGGCAAGTGCGGCGAGTGCGAGTTCATCAACGTCTGCGGCGGCTGCCGGGCTCGCGCCGACGCGGTCTACGGTGACTACATGGAAGAAGAGCCTTTCTGCAACTACATACCGGCCCGCACCGCCAGACGCCTGGCCGCGGAGGCGGAGCAGAACGCGCCCGAATAATCAAAAAGTCCACCACGAAGGCACGAAGATCACGAAGTTGCCTTCGTGGCCAGGCTCAAATCATGACTGGCGATTTCGAGGTTTTCTTCGTTGCCTTCGTGGCTTCGTGGTCAGCTTTGAATGACCGGTCGATTCAAATCAGGAGGCAGCAAGCCCATGTCCCAGGATTACACGTTTCTCAAGGCCTGTCGTGGCGAGAAGACCGATTACACCCCCGTCTGGCTGATGCGCCAGGCCGGCCGTTACCTGCCCCAGTACATGGAAGTGCGCAGGAAGGTCACCTTTCTTGAACTGTGCAAGACGCCGGAACTGGCC
>RFIO01000141.1 GCA_003695205.1 Deltaproteobacteria bacterium | reverse complement strand
GGCCAAGGCCGAGAACATCATCTACGGGGTCTGCCTGCAGTGCCACACCGCCTGCAACATCAAGGGCAAGATCCTCAACGGCACCCTGGTCAAGATCGACGGCAACCCCTACAGCGCCATGACCATGAGCCCGCACCTGCCCTACCTGACCAGCCCCAAAGAGGCCGCCAGGGTTGACGGCCATCTTTGCCCCAAGGGGCAGGCGGGCATTCAGTCTCTCTACGATCCCTACCGCATCGTCAAGGTGCTCAAGCGCGCCGGCAAGCGCGGCGAGAACAAGTGGCAGGTGGTCTCCTTCGACCAGGCGATCAGCGAGATCGTCAACGGCGGCAAACTGTTCAAGCATGTACCGGGCGAGGAAAAGCGTGTCGTCAAGGGGCTCAAGGATATCTACGCCCTGCGTGACGGCAAGATCGCCAAGGCCATGGCCGAGGACGCCAAGGCGGTCGGCAAGAAGAAGATGTCTGTGGCCGACTTCAAGAAGAAGTACGCTCAGCATCTCGACACCCTGATCGATCCGAACCATCCGGACCTCGGGCCGAAGAACAACAAGTTCGTCATCATGAATGGTCGTATCGAGCACGGCCGCAAGGAGTTCTCCAAGCGCTGGCTCAAGGACAGCTTCGGTTCGGTCAACTGGTACGAGCACACCACCATCTGCGAGCAGTCCCACCACATCGGCTACAACGAAATGACCCGCAAGTGGGACAAGGGAGCCTGGGGCAAGGGCAAGCACCACATGAAGCCCGACATCTACAACTCCAGGTACATCCTCTACTTCGGCACCGGCGCCTTCGAGGCCAACTTCGGCCCCACCAACCTGGCCCGCAAGGTGACCGAGGGGATCAAAAACGGCACGCTCAAGATTGCCGTCGCCGACCCGCGTTTCTCCAAGACCGCGGCCAAGGCCGAGCAGTGGCTGCCCCTCAAGCCGGGTACCGACGCGGCGCTGGCCTACGGCATGATCCGCTGGATCATCGACAACAAGCGTTATGACGCCAGGTACCTGACCGCCGCCAACAAGGCCGCAGCCAACGCGGTCAAGGAGACCACCTGGAGCAACGCCACCCACCTGGTCAAGATCGAAAAGGATGGTCCTGGCGCCCTGCTGCGGGCCGAGGAAGTCGGCCTTGGCGCCAAAGATGAGTTCGTCGCCATGGTCGGTGGCAAGCCGACGGCGGTCAACGTCCACAAGGGCGCAGCGGTTGTCGGCGACCTGGAGTTCGACGGTGAGGTCAAGGGCATCAAGGTCAAGAGCGTCTTCACCCTGCTGACCGAGATGGCCCGCAGCAAGACCGTCGCCCAGTGGGGCGAGGAATGCGGCATCCCGGAAAGCGAAATTGCCCGCGCCGCCAAGGATTTCACTTCCTACGGCAAGCAGGCGGTGGCCGAGCTCTACCGCGGTCCGGTTCAGCACACCAACGGCTATTACAACGCCCAGGCGATCATCACCCTCAACGTGCTGATCGGCAACGCCGACTGGAAGGGCGGCCTGCAGAAGGGAGGCGGCCACTGGCACGAGGACGGCAGCAAGAACGGACCGTACAACCTCAAAAAGCTGTACGCCAACAAGATGAAGTCCTTCGGCGTCACCCTGACGCGTGAGAAGCACAAGTACGAGGACTCGACCCTGTTTGCCGGCTATCCGGCCAAGCGCTGC
>RFIO01000140.1 GCA_003695205.1 Deltaproteobacteria bacterium | reverse complement strand
GGAACCGTTCAGCAACTGGGCCCTGTCCATCAGTGAGGATGTCGCCGTCTTTGCCGGTCTCTGGGCCGCGCTGAATCACCCCTGGCTCTTTCTCGGGCTGCTGGTCATTTTCATTCTGCTGCTTGTCTGGATCCTGCCCAAAATCTGGCGGGGCATCCGCCGTATCTTCGCCTGGATCGGCAGGCTCTTTTCCGGCAAACAGGCCCCGGAACCGTCCGGTAACGGGTTAAAGCCCGGGCCGCCCGCGACTCCCCCCGAAAATCAGCCGTAACCAGCTCCATCTGCCAGGTTCAGCTTAAGGAACTGGTGCTCCGACCGATAAGTAGGACAAGCCCAATCAATTCCTGGAGATGCCTATGGAGCTGATCAAGTGGCGCTCGGCCTACGAAACCGGTCTGGGCATGTTCGACGAAGAGCACAAGATCCTTGTCGGCATGATCAATCGTCTCTATGGCGCCCTGCGTGAGGGGAAAGAGGATCAGGTGCTGCGCTCCCTTCTCGAGGAGCTGGTCGGCTATACGCGCGATCATTTCGCTCACGAAGAAGAATGGATGGAGCGCAAGCAGTATCCTGATATCGAACAGCACCGGTTCGAGCACAACTCCTTTCGCAGCACCATCAAGGACCTGAACAGAATGGTCAACCAGGGCGTAGAAGGTCTTGGCCGGCCACTGTTGCAGATGCTTCGCGACTGGCTGCTCCATCACATTCAGGAAGTCGATGCCAAATACGGGCAGTTCGCCCGGGAGAGTGAACTCGGTTGAACGTTTGAAACCGGGAGGGGGAAAGGCAGATCCCATGGAGCGAAAACCGGTCATTCTGCTGGTCGACGAGTCTGACTTTTTTCTCGGTATCCAGCGGCAGTTTCTGCGCGATTCCCAGGTTCGCGTCGTATCTGTACAGTCGACTGACTCGGTTGAGCCCCACGCGCGTCAGCTTCGACCGGCCCTGATTGTCATGGACCGCTTCGCCCCCGGTTATGAAGGGATGCTCTGCTGTGCCCGCCTCAAGGGGGACCGGGCCACACGCGACATTCCCGTTGTACTGCTGGTCGCGGAAAAGGATGCCCACGAGCGGGAGCTGGCTCTGAAATCCGGTTGCGATGGCCTGCTGACCAAGCCTCTGGAGCGCAATGCCTATCTGGCCATGGGGCGCCGCTTCCTGCCCGCCATTGACCGGCGCAGTCGCCGGGTTTTGTGTCACGCGTCAATCTTTTTCAGCACCGTTTCCGGCAGCGACTATGGGCATACCGTCGATATCAGCATCGGCGGGGTTTTCATCGAAAGCCGCTGCCCGGTCAAGACCGGCG
>RFIO01000139.1 GCA_003695205.1 Deltaproteobacteria bacterium | reverse complement strand
GCCACGGCGCGATAATCGACCACCCCGGTCTGCGGCACCCAGAGCCCGGCGACGCCGGCCACGTGCGGCTCGATCTCGCGCAGTTCCCGCGCGTCGAGCCGGCGCAAACCGTCCAGACCGTTGGACTCGCCGCGCTGCCGCAGGGTCTCGAGCCGTTCGACTTCGACCTCATCGGCCGCCACAACCACCTTGCCGCAGCGCCGGTGCGGAATTGAGGCGGAGGCGCAGAAGGCGTACATCAAGTCCCGCCCCCGACCGCAGAGGCGCGCCTTGAAGCTGCCCGGCCGGTAGTAGAGGCCTGAATGGATGACGCCGCTGTTGTGCCCGGTCTGCTGGTCGGCCAGGCAGGCATCCTTTTCCAGCAGCACCAGCTTCAGTTCCGGATGACGCCGCAGCAGTTCCCGGGCGGTCGCCAGGCCGACGATGCCGCCGCCGACGATGGCGATATCGACCTCAGCCACGACCGACCCACGGGACATAGAGCTGATCTTCCTGCTGGACATGGCGCACCAGAAACTCGAGCAGGAAGGAGAGGCTGGCGGCAAAGGCTTCGCGCAAATCCCCCTCCTCGGCGAGCTGTTTCAGCCCGGCGAGCTTCTCCCGGAACCGCTCATGGCTCTGCCGGTGGGGGTCGAGATCAGGGTAGTTGCCCGCCTCCATAAGCCGTTCTTCCTCTGCGAAGTGAAAACGCGCGTACTGGTCGAGACGGTCGAGGCTCGCCTGCAGGTCGGTGCGGTCCGCATGGGCGTTGAGCGACTTGTCGTGCAGACGATTGAGAATATCGAAAAGCTGGCGGTGCTGCTGGTCGATGGTGACCACACCGGTCACAAAGGATTCATTCCAGGCGACAATGGTCATTCTTCCTCCTTGGAATAATTGACGGTTTTCCAAAATCCCGCTAAGGCCAGGCCGGCGAGGGGTCGATAGAAAGACTGTAACGGAAGGGAGAGCTTATTCGTCCGAGTTCACCATGTTCTCGACCTCGATACGCACATCGTCGATGTTGACCCGGACCACTTCCCCCTTTTCCTCCTCGGTGCGCACCAGGCCGGACTCGATCCAGGCGTCAAGCTTCTGCCGGTCGATGCCGAATTTGGACAGGGCGTCTTCGATGCTGTACCAGGTTTTGACCAGGGACATAGTCACCTCCGCGCTGGACATGAAACGATTCTTTTCTATTATAGACGGGAACATGAAAAAATGACGGGATCACTGACAGAATTTCTGTGTACCCAGCTTTCTCGAGACGACTCCAGGCCGACCATGCCCTCTGCCATTCTCATCATCGACGACTCGCCCCAGGCCCGCCGGCAGGTGATCGACATCCTGCAGGAAAAGCCCCTGTTCAACTTCTACTTTGAGGCCTCCGACGGCATCGAGGGATTCAAGATCGCCCTGAACAAAAAGATCGACCTCATCCTGTGCGACCTGGAGATGCCCGGGATGGACGGCTTCAAGTTTCTGCAGATGCTCAACGGCCGCGAAGAGCTGGCCGACCTGCCGGTGATCCTGGTGACCGGCCGCGAGGATACCGAAACCAAGGTCAAAGGGCTGGAACAGGGTGCCAGCGACTATGTCACCAAGCCCTACGACCCTGCCGAGCTGCTGGCGCGCGTCAAGGTCCAGCTGAAGCTGAAATCGCTGCAGGACAAGCTCAAGCAGAGCAACCAGATGCTG
>RFIO01000138.1 GCA_003695205.1 Deltaproteobacteria bacterium | reverse complement strand
GATGCAGTACAGATGCTCCACCGGAAGGATGGCCACGATTCCGTCTCCCGAGATTCCCGTATGCGCCGCATCCATGATGCAGCGGGCGATGGCATCGGCTTCCTCCGAGCGGCAGAAGATCTCGATGCGCGTATGCCGGCACATTAGATCCGGCTTGTAGAAGTCCTGATATTCGCCGAAACCGCGCACCTGCGAGACGCTGATGCCCGAGACATGCTTCTTGATCAGTGCCTGCTCCACCTCGGCAAGCCTTTCCGCATTCACGATCGCGGTCACCTTTCTGTATCGCATGATTCTCTCCTTATCCCTTGGCCGGAGGCTTGTTGCAGCATGCGCCTTCGCCTGCAGCCAGATTGTCCAGTTCGTTCTCCTCGGTGTAGCGCACCCATCGCCGCCGCAGCCGCTCGGTCCAGCCGCCTGCCAGGGTGGCGCCGGCCTTCGCAAGCGCCCCCTCGATCTGAATGGCCTGGATCTCCATCAGGTTGTATTCGATGAAGACCTCCGTGGCGCCAACCTCGACCTTGTGAACCCCCATCAGCCCCTTCAGCACCTCGGCAACGGAACGGCGCTGCTCTTCGTCCAGCGCCTCAGCAAGCGCAAAGCGACGCCGCTTGATCACGGCCCGGGCCGATATGGCGCCGGCAATCGAGCCACGGTAAAGCCGCGGGCGCTTGAGAAAGTTCTCCCTGCAGGTTTCACTGCAGAAATGATGCACCACGCCGAGGTGTTCGGCGGTCAACCCGGATGCGGACGCATCCATGCCACAGACGGGGCAGGTTTTCTGTTCGATACGGATCGTGTTCATGGCCGTCCTCCATGTGGATCACTATGTTCGGGCTTCACACAGAAGCCCTGGGGCTCGACCCCCAATGCGGCATTGAACCTGCTCGACATATTCTGAAACGCGATCAGGGCCGTCAGTTCGATGATAGCATCCTCATCAAAGTGCTCGCGCAAACGCTGAAACAGCGCATCATCCACCGAGCAACCGGCCCCCGTCATCGCATCCGCATAGCTCAGCGCGGCCTTTTCACGGGCATCGAACAGCTCCGAGGTGCGGTAATCCTTCAACATCGCCACCTTTTCCTCGGAACAGCCCCGGCGCATCAGCGTGGCCGAATTGATATCCACGCAGAAGGCACACCAGTTCAGCTGCGAGACACGGACCGTGACCAGCGAACGCAGGGGCGGCTCAAGCGGGGAAGACTTCCGATCCAGCGCGCCGTAAAGCAGGGCCAGGGAGCAGAACACCCACGGCGAGCGTCCCCACAGGCGGGCCGGCTCCAGCACCCGGCCGTAACGCCGTTTCTGATTCCACAGAAACAGGCGCACGTACCACGGGAAGCGATGCCCCTTCGGCGTGCGGATGCGGCTCATCCTGACCCTCGACGCTGCCTCGATTGCCTTACTCGGCCTTTTCGGCGGGGTAATACACGCCGGTGAAATGCTTGGCGCCATCCGGGGTCTTGAACAGAACCATCAGCTCATGCCGGCCGGCATGGCCGAGATCGTAAGCCGCCATGTACCAGTCGCCCATCTTCATCAGCATCTTGGACTCCGACTTGCCGTTCGGATGCTTGGCCTTGGAATTGGCGATCAGGTCCGGGACGATCTTGCCAGCCTTCTCGACCTTCACCATCAGATGATGCGTTCCGCCCTTGTCCATGCCCTTCGGGGCCTTCATCACATGAAAGGTCACCGTGTACCCGTCCACCTCCTTCGTTTCCATAAAGGCGCCCTTCATCGCACCCATCTCATGCCCGTGGTGATGGCCCTGCATGTGCTCGTGAGCCTGCATCCCCTCATGATCATGCATGGCACAGGGGTTTTTCCCGTCCCCATGCATGTGCTCCTGCGAATCCATCCCGGCATGATCCTGCATCGCGCAGGGGTTGTTCCCATCCCCATGCATCTGTCCATGCATGTGATGGCCATGCATCTTGCGATCCTCGTCGCTGGCCAGCGCCGGCTGGCTCCAGGCCAGGGCCAGCAATCCCGTGATGATCAGATAAT
>RFIO01000137.1 GCA_003695205.1 Deltaproteobacteria bacterium | reverse complement strand
ATGCAGCTTTCGCCCTACGTCCTGCTGCTGGTGCTAGGGCTGATGTACCTGATTCTGGGCATGATTCTCGACGGCATCTCCATCGTCGTCATGACCCTTCCGATCGTGCTGCCCGTCGTCACCCAGGCCGGTTTTTCTCCCCTGTGGTTCGGCATCTTCCTGGTCATCATGGTCGAACTTTCTCAGATTACCCCTCCTGTCGGATTCAGCCTGTTCGTCATCCAGGGCATCTCGGGTGAACCGATCAGTCTCATCCTGCGGGCGACCCTCCCCTTCTTCCTGATCATGATCCTCATGGCCGCGCTGCTGGCCGTCTTTCCCGACCTGGCACTCTACCTGCCACAAAAGATGATTCGCTGAAAAAAGAAAACCGGCAGCCAATATGGCTGCCGGTAAGTATCTGGGAAGGCGAAATGTTATCCGGTTACCGGCAGAATCCGGTAGAGCCAGCCGGTCAGCAACCCGAACAGGTTGAAGAAGAGCATCACCCCGACAATCATCAGCAGACCGCCGGTGACAATCTCAACCAGGCGAATATGCTTGCGGAATCGGTTGAAAAAGTTGAGAAAACCGTGGAAAAGCAACCCCGAGACCAGAAAGGGGACCGCCAGGCCGGCCGAGTAGAGGGTGAGCAGGAATATGCCCCGACCCGATCCGCCGGAGGTCCCGGCCGCCATGGCGAGGATGGCGCCGAGAATAGGGCCGATGCAGGGGGTCCAGCCGGCGGCAAAGGCCAGGCCGACCAGAAAAGTACCGACAAAACCGCTCGGCTTGGCATGCAGCTGCACCCGCTTTTCACCCAGAAGCACCCCGAAATGGAACAGGCCGGACAGGTGGACACCAAAAAGGAAGATCAGCACGCCGCCGACGCGCTGCACCCAGACCAGACCCTCGCGCAGATGAGCCTGGAAGGCGCTGGACGCCAGGCCGGCCAGGGCGCCGAGAGAGATGAAGACAGTGGAAAAGCCGAGGATAAAGACGATCGAGTGTGCCAGAACCGTCATCTTGACCCGGGCACCGGGGTGGTGCTCCTGCAGCTGACCGAAGGAAAGCCCCGTAATGTAGGTCAGGTAACTGGGAATCAGCGGCAGCACGCACGGGGAGAAGAAGGAGAGGATGCCGGCACTGAAGGCGATCCAGGCTGTGATATGGCCTGATTCCATAAGGGATGTCCTATTGCAGCAGTTTCTTCAGGGCGCCGATCATGTCGCGGGATGCCCAGTCACGACCACCGATGATGTGCTGGACCACCCTGCCGGCCTTGTCAACCACGAAGGTTTCCGGAAAACGGAACACCCCGTAGGTCTGCTGCACCTCGCCTTCAAGGTCCATCAGTACCGGAAATGTGTGTGGATGCTGGCGCAGAAACTCCGGCAGCACCTCGTCGCCGTCCGCCTCGATATTGACAGCAAGAATTTCCAGCCCCTGGTTGCGAAGTCGGGCATAAAGCCGCTCCATCGAAGGCATCTCCTGCTTGCAGGGGGGGCACCAGGTCGCCCAGAAGTTGACCAGGACAACCTTGCCGCGCAGATCGGACAGGCGGATAGTGCGGCCGTCCGTGGCCTTCAGGCTGAAGTCGGGGGCCGGGCCACCGACCAGGGCGGCGCCGCCGGGAGCCCGTTCCGGTCGAGAGGCACCGGCAAGGCAGAGAGCTGGCATCAAAAGCAGGAAAACAAGGGCGAGCAACAGTCGATTTTTCAAGGGATGAGTCCTCGCGTGGGGGAATGTGTTGAACCTGAATCTGTGAGCTTTGCACCGGCGAACAGCGCGCGTCACTGATTCGGGTTGAAAATAGAAAATCCTGCATGTTTTTAGCCTTCCGGGCGGCCAAAGTCAAGCCGGCGGCCCTCAGGGCAGGTTGACGTAATAGCCCTGGCTGCCGCGCACGACCAGAAACTGCAGCGGCAGACGTCCGAAGTTCTCTTCGACCGCCTCGTTGTAATCCTTGAGGGATTCGACCTTGCTGCCGGCCACCTCGACGACCAGGTCGCCACGGCGCATGCCAACCCGCGCCGCCGCACCGGTCGGACTCAGGTCGGCCACGCGCAGACGCCCGCGCCACTCCTCGAGGGTAAATCCGAACGTTTCGGCGGCCCAGTGCAGGGCAACTCCCTTCGGGAAACTCTCAAGCTGTACTTCGGCCGTCCGGGTCGCAATGCCGCGCAGGTAGCGCACCCGGATCCGGTTGCCCGGGGCGTAGGACCGGAGGATATTGAGGAACTCGCCCGGTGTCTCCACCGGCACATCATCGATGTCGAGAATGACGTCGGCCAGTTCCAGGCCGTTTTTTTCCGCAGGCGACCCGTCGAGCACCTCGGTCACCAGCACGCCGCCATAGCCGCGGGCGGCGGCGAACTGTTCCCCGGTGGCACCCGGGACGATGCCGAAGTAGCTGCGCCGCAGGTGCCCGTACCTTTTCAGCTCGGGCAGAACCCGGCGGATGACGTTCGCCGGGATGGCGAAGCCGATCCCCTGGGCCTGCCTGGCGATGGCGGTATTGATGCCGATGACCCGCCCCTCCATGTTGACCAGTGGCCCGCCGGAGTTGCCGGGATTGATCAGGGCGTCGGTCTGGATGAATACGGCCGTGAATTCCTTGTCGAGACTGAGGGCGCGCAGCGGTGCCGAAACCACGCCGGTGGTGATTGATGAACCAAGTCCGAGAGGGTTGCCGATGGCGACCACCGGTTCACCGACCATCAGGTCGTCACTGCGTCCGATTCGCACATGCGGATAGTGCCCCCTCTTCTTGTCTGCGATGCGAATCAGGGCAAGGTCGAGATTCTCATCGACGCCGACCAGACTCGCCTCCAGTTCCTTCGGTTGTCCCTGCAGGGCGACAAAGATTTTCGAAGCGCGGCTGATAACATGGGCATTGGTCAGTATCAGCCCGTCCGGTTCGATGATCACCCCGGAACCGAGCGACTCGGTGGTGTAGACGCGCGGCGGAGCGAAATCACGGAAAAACTCCTCGAACAGCGAACCTCCGAAACCGAAAAAGGGCGAGCCGCGCCGCTGGACGATCTGCTCGGTGCGTATATTGACCACGGCCGGGCCGGCCTGCTCCACCACCTCGACCACCGGAGTGCGCCGCGGCGAATGGGCCGAAAATGCCGGCGCGGCCCAGGCCAGCAAAACAGCCACAACAAGAAAACCAATCCTTTTCATCTGCACCTCGTCACCGGTCACTCCTCGGCCGGTCCCGCCTTTAATCCATACTTTTCCATGCGGTAAATCAGGGTGTGCCGCGGAACTCGCAGAAACCGGGCGGCCTGGGACTGGTTGCCGCCGCAACGCTCCAGTGCCTGCAGAACCGCCTCCTTTTCCAGCTCTTCCAGTGAATAGCCGTCCGCCGGCAGGCGCAGAACGGCTGATGCGGCTCCGCCGGAATCCCCCCGCACGGCCTCGGGCAGATCATTCAACTCGAAACGCTTTCCTGCGGCAAGCACGCACATCCGTTCGATACAGTTCTGCAGTTCCCGGACATTGCCGGGCCAGGGATATCCCTGCAGCGCCTCGGCCGCCTCGGGCGCCAGCAGCCTCTCATCCCCCTGGCGCTGGAGAAAGTGCCGGGCCAGCAGCAGGATATCCTCACGCCGTTCCCTCAAGGGGGGAACTTCGACCGGAATGACCGCCAGCCGGTAATAGAGGTCTTCACGAAACGTCCCTTCGCGCGCCATGGCCGCCAGGTCGCGGTTGGTCGCGGCGACGACCCGGACATCGACCTGGCGGGCCTTGCCGCCAACCGGTTCTATCTCCATTTCCTGCAGGGCACGCAGCAGCTTGGGCTGCAACGCCAGTGGCAGTTCACCAACCTCGTCGAGGAACAGGGTACCGCTGTCGGCCTGTACGAACTTTCCCTCCCGGTCCTGGTGTGCTCCGGTAAAGGCGCCACGTACATGCCCGAACAGTTCGCTTTCAAGCAGACTCTCAGGTATGGCGGCGCAATTGACGGTCACAAAAGGCTTTCCGTGTCTGGTGCTGCCTCGGTGCAGCGCGCGGGCCACCAGCTCCTTGCCGGTGCCGCTCTCTCCCAGAAGCAGAACCGAGGAATTGGTGCCGGCGACACGACCAATGACTTCGCGCAGATGCCGAACTGCCTCAGACTGGCCGACAATCTCGTCGCCACTGCGCCGCAGCAGCTCCTCGCGCAGGCGAAGGTTTTCACGCCGCAGGCTGCGGTAGTCGAAAGCCCGCCGGACCGCCAGCAGCAGACCGTCGCGCGAGAACGGCTTGGTCAGGTAATCGTGCGCGCCGGCCCGCATGGCAGCCACCGCCTGTTCGACCGTGCCGTAGGCTGTCATGACGATGACCAGCAGGCCTGGATGATCATGCACCACTTTCTCCAGCAGTTCGACCCCGCTGATGCCCGGCATGCGCACATCGGTCAGCACAAGGTCGAAGCGGTCCTGCCCCAGCGCATCCAGCGCGGCTTCGCCGGTGTCGACCGAAAAGACCTGGTAGCCGGCCTCCGAAAGCTGGTACTCGGTAACCCTGCGCAGGGAGGAATCATCCTCGACCAGCAGGATATGTTCAGGCGCGTTCATGGCATTCCTCGCTGCACGGCAATTCGATGGTGAACAGGGCCCCCTGCCCAAGTGTGCTGTCGACGGAAATGGTACCCCTATGACCGCTGATGATGCGGGCGGTAATGGCCAGGCCCAGACCGGTCCCCTCACCGCGGGTGGTGTAGAAGGGGTCGAAGATACGTTCAATCTGTTCGGGCGGTATACCCACGCCCGAATCCTTCACCCGCAGTTCGGCCATGCTGCCATTGCAGCGGGTTGCCAGGGAGAGGGTTCCGCCTGAGGGCATGGCCTGGTGGGCATTGATCACCAGGTTGAGCAGAACCTGGCGCAACTGCTCGATGCGACCGCGGCACAGGGGCAGGTCGCCACGTTCGAAACGGATCTCGACCTTTCCCCTGGCCAGCATCCTGCCTGTCAGAGCCAGAACCTCCTCGACCAGTTGGTTGAGATCGACCCGATCCTCGCCGGGCTGTTCCGGACGGGCGAAATCGAGGAAATCCTGCACCACCCGGTTGAGCCGGTCGACTTCGCGCAACAGGATATCGGCAAACTCGCGCAGGGGGCTCTCCTCCGGCACACCGTCACGCACGATCTCGGCGGTGCCGCGGATCGAGCCGAGCGGGTTGCGGATTTCGTGTGCCAGCCCCGCCGACAGCTCGCCCAGGGCCGAGAGCCGGTCGGCCCGGCGCAGCTGCTCCTCGGCGGCCAGCAACTGGTCGGCCTGGGCGCGCAGGCGCTCATAGCTTTCTTCAAGACGCTCGGCCGCCTTCTGGTAGCGCCGGGTCTGGGCCTGTTCCCGTTCGCTCAGCACGCCGGTCAGAAGCCCGATGGCGTTGTAGAGCAGAATCTCCAGGTACTGCTCCAGGTTGGTGCCGGGGTGATGCCCCCACTGGAAGACCACGTGGGGCGCGTAGATGATGGAGGCGGCAAGAGAAACGCCAAGTCCGCCGCGCAAACCGTACCAGAGGCCGCCGAGAACGATGGGCAGGTAGTAGAGGCGCCGGTAGATGTCGTGGAACTGGTCCTTTTCGGTAGTGGTCAGATAGTGGAGCAGAGACACTCCAAGCACCAGTGCGGCAAGGACAGCGAGGCGGATGATGATCTGTCGACGCATGGTGTGATTGTTTCTCATCTGCGGGGACAGTTCAAGCCCATACCGTGAAAAATCAGGCATTTTCCCCGCGTAATTTTTGGTTTATCCTGCCCCGACACAACAACCGCCGGGGATTTGTTCATCGGATGCTCTTCTTCGAAATCATCACCATCGTCCTGCCTGTCTTTCTGGTCATCCTGCTCGGCTGGCTGCTGCGCCGCATCGGGATGATCGACGCGACATTTCTGGCCACCACCAACCGGCTGGTCTACTACGTCGCCCTCCCACTGCTGCTGTTCCACCGTATCGGCACCGCCGATTTTGCCAGCAATTTCAACCCGGTCCTGGTCGGCGGCAGTATCGCCGTCACCGTCCTGCTCTTTCTGCTCACCTGGAGCCTCGGCGCCCCCATGAAACTGCCGGGTGCTGTGCGCGGCGTCTTCAGCCAGGGGAGCTGTCGCGGCAACCTGGCCTACATGGGCCT
>RFIO01000136.1 GCA_003695205.1 Deltaproteobacteria bacterium | reverse complement strand
TTCCGGGCATGCGCGAGCGTACCCTGACCGTCTCCAGCTTCGGCAAGAGCTTCGGCGTCACCGGTTGGAAGGTCGGCTGGGCGCTTGGTCCGGCCGAACTGGTCGCCAGCGTGCTCAAGGCCAGGCAGTTTGTTACCTTCTGCGGGGCGACCCCCCTGCAGGCGGCCGCCGCCGGCGCCCTGCAGGTCGGCGCCGACTATTTCGACCGGCTGGCGCATGAATTTCAGCAGCGGCGTGATTTTCTCTGCCAGGCGCTGACCGACTGCGGTTTTGAGGTTTTTGTGCCCGCAGCCGGATATTTTGTCATGACCGATATCGCTCCCCTGGGGGAAAAGGGTGCCATGGCCTTCTGCGAACGGCTTCCGTGCGAGGCGGGCGTGGCGGTGATTCCGGCCGTACCCTTCTACGCCGACCCGGCCGAGGGGCGCACCCTGGTACGATTCGCCTTCTGCAAGTCCCGGGATGTGCTGGAAGAGGGAGTAAGAAGGTTGCGTCAACATTTCGGGTCGCAGGGAGGATCCCGTCCTTTAAGTTGTTCTTAAGTTTCCCGGTGACATGGTCGACAAGGGAGATACCAGATTTTTTCCGAGGAGTTCGACCATGCGCCTGTACCGTTTTCTTTTCCTGTTCCTCTTTCTGTTTTCTCCTGGTGTTGTTCTTGCCAACGAACCGGTTGTCGTGGCCGGCACCGGTGACAGCCAGACTCTGCTGCGCCAGCTGGCCGGCTCCTACGAAACCAAGGTGCCCGGTGTCCGGGTCGAGGTGCCCGACAGCATTGGCAGCAGCGGCGGCGTGCGCGCCACCGCCGCCGGGCAGTGCGACCTCGGTCGGGTCGCCCGGCCGTTGAAGGACAAGGAAAAAAAGTACAACCTGCACTACCGGGTCTTTGCCTACTCGCCGGTGGTCTTTGTGGTCAATGCCAGCGTGACCGGGGTGGACAGTTTAAGCACCGAGCAGGTGTTGGATATCTATTCGGGGCGCATCGGCAACTGGAAGGAGCTGGGCGGCCCGGACGCTGTCATCCGTGTGGCCAACCGGGAAAAGGGGGATTCCTCCCGCTCGGTGCTGGAAAAGAAGGTGCCGGGCTTCAAGGCGCTGACCCCGGTGGGCGGGACCCTCTACAACACACCGGAAACGGTGCGCACCCTGGCGGAAAACCCCTTCACCATCGGCTACCTGCCACTGGCGATGGCGCATGATTCCCGCCTGAAGGTGCTGGCGTTCAACGGTATCCGGCCCGAAGCCGACGCCGTACTCTCCGGGCGCTATCCGCTGGCCAGCCCC
>RFIO01000016.1 GCA_003695205.1 Deltaproteobacteria bacterium | reverse complement strand
GCCACCGAGGGTGAGGGCGCGAAACTGGCGCAGATCCCCAGGCAGGCGCCAGGGCAGGGCGCCATTTTTGCCGATAAGGCCGGATCGGGTCATGGCGACGACCAGGGTCAGCCGACTGTTTTTGCCTTTTCGTTCCATGGGCGGGTAAAATGGTTTTGTCAGGTTCGGGAAATATTGACAAGGTGTCCTGTCGCATTTAAAGTTTTTAAGAAATCGTCAACGCCCTGCCGGGGGTTCCGTATGTACCGCTCCTGCCTGACGGTGGCCCCGCACTGACCTGGGAGGAAGACCATGATGATTCCGGTGGTTTATCCTGACGGACGGCATGACATGGTCAAACCCGGCATGCTGGACCGGCTGATCGATGAGAAAAAAATCGTCCGTTTCCGCCGTGCGAGCGGCTGGGTCAACATCGAAGTCGACCCGATTCGCCAACATGGCCGCCAGATGTACAGCATTCCCGAACGCCGGCATTCACTGCAATAGCCGCTCTATTTATCCCGGTTCCTCGCCTGCGGCTGGCGCTGGGCTTTCAGGCCGAGAACCTGCATCTTCTTGCGCAGGGTATTGCGGTTGATGCCGAGGATGTCGGCCGCCTTGACTTGGTTGCCCCGCGTCTTTTCCAGCACGATACGCAGCAGGGGCCGCTCCATCTGATGCAGCACCAGTTCGTAAAGGTTTTCCAGTTCATCGATATCCCGAACCGGACCAAGGGATTGGCGCAATTTGCCCTCGATCAGGTCCTCTAGGGACTCGTCTCTTTTGCGTCCGCCGCCCGTGAGCAGTTCGGGAAAATCGGTCGGGGTCAGTACCGGGTCGGGTGAAAGCAGGGCGGCGCGCATGATGCTGTTTTCCAGTTCGCGTACGTTGCCCGGCCAGTCGTGGCGCTGCAGCAGTTCCAGCGCCTTTTTGCTGCAGCCGGTGGTGGCAACCTTCATCTCCTCCCGGGCCTTGCCGAGAAAAAAGTTGACCAGCAACGGAATGTCCTCTCGCCTTTCCCGCAGCGGCGGCAGGCTGACCGGCACAACGTTGAGCCGATAGAAAAGGTCCTCCCGGAACTGTCCGGCTTCCACCTTGTCCTCAAGATTCTGGTTGGTGGCGGCAACAATGCGAACATCGACGGGGATGGTCTGACTGCCGCCTGTGCGCGTAACTTCCCTCTCCTGAAGGACGCGCAAAAGCTTGGCCTGCAGCTCCAGAGGCATGTCGCCGATCTCGTCGAGGAAGAGGGTGCCGCCGCGGGCCTGTTCGAATTTGCCTGCCTTGCGCTCTGTCGCGCCGGTAAAGGCCCCTTTCTCGTGGCCAAACAGCTCGCTTTCGAGCAGGTCGCGCGGGATGGCGGCACAGTTGAGGGCGACAAAGGGCTTGCCCAGCCTCGGGCTGTGGAAATGGATGGCCCGGGCCACCAGTTCCTTGCCGGTGCCCGATTCACCGTTGATCAGCACGGTGGCATTGGATGGTGCCACCCGGCCGATGAGTTTGAACAGCCCCTGCATGGCCGGGCTCGAACCGACGATGGCGCGTTCCAGCCGGAAGGAGTCCCGCAACTGGTGCTCCAGCTCCCTGACCTGGGAGGTGACCTGGCTGGCCCTGGCAGCCTTGAGGATCAGGGCGTCGACTTCATCGAGGTCGAAGGGTTTGGGCAGGTAATCGTAGGCCCCCTTCTTCATCGCCTCGACGGCATTTTTCATCGAGGTTTCGGCGGTCATGATCACCACCAGGGTACCGGGGCGTTCCGCCAGCATCCGTTCGAGCAGTTCGAGACCGTCGATACCCGGCATGCGGATGTCGAGGATGGCCATGTCGTAGGACTGCCTGCGGAACTGGTCCCAGGCCTGGCTGCCGTCGGCGACGGCGTCAACCTGGTAGCCCTGGCGGGTCAGGGAACGTTCGAGAACCCAGCGGATAGAGTCCTCGTCATCGGCGATCAGGATGCGTTCAATAGCCATGGCCCGGTCTTATGCCTCCTTGTTGCCCGGTGAAATCAACGGCAGGCTGACCGTGAAGGTCGTACCGTGCCCGGGGCGGGTTTTCAACTGGATCATTCCGTGGTGCTCGGTGACGATGCGCTGGCAGATCGACAGCCCGAGCCCCGTCCCCTGTTTCTTGGTGGTGAAAAAGGGGGTGAAGATGCGTTTTTCCACCTCGGCGGGAATGCCGGGACCGTTGTCGCTGACCGTGACTTCGACCAGCGGTACCGGCCGACCGGCCGGCCGATGCAGGCGCAGGTCCGGGCGGATGCGCGTGCCGACCCTGACCCGACCATTGTTCCCGATCGCCTCGGCCGCGTTGCGAATCAGATTGAGAAAGAGGCGATGCAGCATCTCCTCGTCCCCTTCGATGGGCGGAATGCTCGGATCGACCTGGAGTATGAATTCGATGGCGTCGGCGGCGTGGGCCTGGCGTTCCAGCAGGATGATGCGGTCGAGCAGCGAGGTCAGGTCGACCGCCCCGGTTTTCAACGGGCGTGGCCGGGTCAGGTTGGCCAGTTCCTCGAGGATGCCGCTGACCCGGTCGACTTCACGGACCATCACCTCGGTGTATTCGGCCAGATCGGCCCGGTCTGCCAGCTCCTTGGCCAGCAGCTGCGCGGCACCGCGGATACCGCCAAGCGGATTGCGGATTTCGTGCGCCAGCCCGGCTGCCAGGGTGTCGATGGTGTTCATGCGGTCGGACGAACGGGCGGACTCCTCCAGGCTCACCAGCTGGCGCAGATCCTTGAGGATGACGGTGGCGCCCTGCAGGCTGCCGTCGGTATCGAGCAGCGGCGAAACCGACATGTTGACCGGCAGTTCGCAGCCGTCGGCGCGACGCAGGATCAGCCGGTCCGGGCTGGAAATGGATCGCCCCCTGGCCAGGGCCTCCCCGATCAGCCGTTTCAGCTTGTCGCCCCCTCTCAGGATGTCGCCGCAGGGCCGACCCCGGGCCTGTCGCTCGGACCAGCCGGTGGCGACCTGCGCGGCGGGGTTGAACAGGATGATGCGCTCCTCGGTGTCGACGACGATAACGCCGAGATCGATATTGTCGAGGATGCGATTGGCCAGGTCAGCAGACATCGGCCTTCTCCTCGCCGCCGAAAAAGGACTCGGCCAGCTGGATCAACTCATCGACCTGTCCGGTCCGGTTGACCTGCTGGCGGAAGTCGGAAGATCCGGGCAGGCCGCGTGAATACCAGCACAGGTGTTTGCGCATTTCGAACACCGTTTTCCGGTCGCCGGCATAATCTCGATGGTAGTTCAGGTGGCGCAGGGCAACCGCCAGGCGTTCGGCCGGACTCGGGCTCCGGGTCGGCCGGCCTTCGAGCAGATTGAGGATGTTCGCGATCAGCCAGGGATTGCCGTAGGCGCCGCGACCGATCATGACCGCGTCGCAGCCGGTGCGATCGAGCATGGCCAGCGCGTCCTCGGCTGTCTGGATGTCGCCGCTGCCGACGACCGGGATGTCCAGGGCCTGTTTCAGTTGCGCGATCATGTCCCAATCGGCCCGGCCGCCGAAACCCTGGGCCCGCGTACGCGGATGCAGGGTGATGGCGTCTGCTCCTTCTGCCTGGGCGATGTGGCCGATCTCAAGAAAGTTGATGCTGGCCGCATCCCAGCCGGCGCGTATCTTGACGGTCAGCGGCCTGTCGGTCGCCCGACGCATGGCGCCGATGATGGCGGCGACGCGGCGCGGCTGGCGCAACAGGGCGCTGCCAGCTTCGCCGCGTACCACCTTGCTGACCGGGCAGCCAAGGTTGAAGTCGATCAGTGCGCCGTACTGTTCGATCCGGCGCACACCCTCTGCGACAACCTCGGGTTCACCGCCAAAAACCTGGATACCGAGGGGCGCCTCCTCCGGGCAGGAGCGGACCAGTTCGAAGGTCTTGCGTCCGTCGCGGACGAGGCCGTTGCAACTGACCATCTCGGTGAAGACCAGGGCGGCGCCGAATTCCTTCATGATGCGCCGATAGGGCAGGCTCGTTATGCCTGCCATGGGAGCAAGAACGACCGGATTGGCCAGCCGCAGGCCGCCTATGTTGAAACATTTTTTCTGCATAATTTTTAGGCAGTCTAGCACGCCGTGCCGTCGCGCCTCAATGGCAAAAGTGACAGCGATGCCTGCGCGATATGCGTGAATACTGTATACAAATATTTCTTGACATGGTTCGGGGCGGTTGATAAAACGATATTTGGAATTTGCGACCAGACAGGGTTTGCCGTCCGCGCCTGCTCCTGCAGGCTGAGCCCGGGAGAGTCGCCTCTGTATATCAAATTTGAATTTGTCCGTTGTGCCGGCTCCGGAGAGAGAGAAGGATTCCGGCCTGAGTCAAAAGGGGTAGTTTTCGTATTTTGGCGGGGTATGCCCGCACCAGTCACCTTCGTGTAAAGGAGAGAGAACATGTCGACACTGAAAGAAGTCCTGCGTCAGAAAATCGAGGAGCACCGTCCCCGTACTGTCCGCCTGCTCAAGGAGCACGGTGACGTCAGCCTCGGCGAAGTGACCATTGCCCAGGCCATCGGTGGCGCCCGCGGCATCAAGTGCCTGGTCACCGATATCTCCTACCTCGATCCCTATGAGGGCATCCGCTTCCGTGGCAAGACCATTCCCGAAACCTTCGAGGCCCTGCCCAAGGTTCCCGGTTCCGACTATCCCTACGTCGAGGCATTCTGGTACATGCTGCTGACCGGTGACGTGCCGACCATGGAGCAGACCCTCGAAGTCGTCGAGGACTGGAAGAAGCGCTCCGCCCTGCCGCAGTATGTCAAGGACGTGATCAACGCCCTGCCGGAAGACTCCCATCCGATGGTCATGTTCTCCTCCGGCATCCTCGCCATGCAGCGCGAGTCGGTCTTTGCCGCCAACTACAAGGCCGGCAAGTTCAACAAGATGACCTGCTGGGAGGACATGTACGAGGATGCCAGCAATCTGATGGCGAAACTCGGACCCCTCGGCGCCTACATCTACAACAAGAAGTATCGCAACAACGAGCAGATCGAAGCCGATCCGAACCTCGACATGGGCGGCAACTTCGCCCACATGATCGGTCAGTGCGAGGAGTACAAGGATGTCGCCCGCATGTACTTCATCCTGCACTCCGACCATGAGTCCGGCAACGTTTCGGCTCACACCACCCATCTGGTCGCT
>RFIO01000135.1 GCA_003695205.1 Deltaproteobacteria bacterium | reverse complement strand
GACCGGGCCGCGGCCTTCATCAAAAAGCACAGCCAGGTCCCCTACATGCTGATTGCGGGTCACACCGACCATACCGGTGATGCCGCCTACAACCAGAAACTGTCAGAAGACCGGGCGCGCTCCGTGCGCGACTACCTGGTTGCCAATTACGGCATCGACGGCAAGCGGCTGCTGGTCAGAGGCTATGGCAAGAGCCGGCCTGTTGCCACCAACAAGACCAAGGAAGGGCGCTACCAGAACCGGCGTGTTGAGATCGTTTGCTGCATCCTGCCACCGGAATAAAAACGCGACAGCAGAATGCCAAAAGAAAAACGGGGAGCCAATCGGCTCCCCGTTGTTTTTGGGGCAAGGGCCAAGAGAGGCTGCGGGCCAGCACCTGGTCGTCAGCGCCAGACTTCCGACTCCTGGCTCCTGACTCCTGACTTCCGACTTCCGTCTCCTGTCTCCTGACTTCCGACTTCCGTCTCCTGTCTCCTTATTCAATCCAGCAGTTTGGAAATTATCGTCAGGGCTGCTCTTCGACCTTCAGCCGCCGCCGTGACCGCCAGGTCGGCTCCACGATGGCAGTCGCCTCCGGCAAAAATTTTCGGATGCGAGGTGCTTGAGTCGGGCGCTGTACGGATGTTGCCCCAACGTTCGCGCTCAACGCCGAGTGCGTCGAGGAAATTGTAGGGTTCGTGGTCAAAGCCGAGAGCCATGATGACGATATCAGCCTGAATACAGTGGTCGCTGCCTTCTATCTCCTCGATTCGCTGGCGTCCCGTCGCGTCCGGATCTCCCAGCCGGGTGCGCACGCAGTCGATGCCGACCAGGTTGCCGTCGTCATCGAGAACAATGCTTTTCGGGGCCTCGGTAAACATGAAGTTGACGCCTTCCTCGGCGGCGTTATGGAATTCCTTGGCGCTGCCGGGCATGTTGGCGGCATCGCGTCGGTAGAGGCAGACCACGCTTTCGGCTCCTTCCCGTACCGCGGTGCGCACGCAGTCCATGGCGGTGTCACCACCGCCAACTACGACGACGCGCCGGCCGCGCACCCCGAAACGCTCCATCCACGACAGACCGGTCAGGCGGCGCTGGACGTTGGTGAGAAATTCCATGGCCAGGAAGACTTGGGGGTGGTCCTCGTTGGGGATGCCGGCGCGCTTGCCGTTGGTACAGCCAAGCCCCAGGAAGACGGCGTCGTATTTGGCGACCAGTTCCTCCAGAGGCTGGTCGGTACCGATGCCGGTATTCAGATGCAGGGTCAGACCGGCCTTTTCCATGATCTGAAAACGCCGCTGCACCGTCGACTTGTTCAACTTGAAACCAGGTATCCCGTAGGTCAGCAACCCGCCTGGCTGGTCGGAGCGCTCGAACATGTCGACGGCGATGCCGGCACGCAGCAGAAAGTGAGCGCAGCTCATCCCGGCCGGCCCGGAACCGACCACGGCCACCTTTTTGTCCGTTTCAGGGCCGGGGAAGGGGATTTGGTACCCCGCCTTGAACCCCAGTTCGGTAATCGAGGCCTCGATGGCGCCGATTGAGATGGCGCCGTAGCCATCATCAAGGGTGCAGGCCCCTTCGCAGACCCGGTTGTGGGGGCAGATGCGGCCGAGAATCTCTGGGAAGGGGGAGGTTTCGTTCGCCAGCAGAAAGGCTTTTTCCAGATCCCTTTCGGCAATGGCCTCAAGCCACTGGGGGATGTAGTTGTTCAGCGGACAGCCGATGCTGGTGCAGAACGGGTCGCCGCACTGGACGCAGCGTTCGGCCTGACGCGCCACGACGCGGTTGTTGAAGAACTGGTAGATCTCTTCGAAGGTCTGCAGGCGCTTGTTGACGTCCTGCTTTTCCGGTTCTTCGCGGGTGGTGGTGATGAAGCCTTGCATCGTTTATCTCCGTAGGGCGGCGCGCATCTTCACGCCGTCTGCTGTGTTGCGCCTCGCCGGCCATCCTCGACGTAGCCTCCGGCTACGCCTGCGGGGTCCGGCCACGGCGCGCCTTGCATCCGACGCAAACCTGCGCGCCTTGGGTGTGTGGGGTGCGGAATATCAACCCCTTCCATCCGTCTCCGCAGGGCGGCGCGCATCTTCACGCCGTCTGCTTTGTTGCGTCTCGCCGGCTCTATCTCATCGCAGAAATCCGTCATAATCTGTCCGACTTCCGACTTCCGACTTCCGACTTCCGACTTCCGACT
>RFIO01000134.1 GCA_003695205.1 Deltaproteobacteria bacterium | reverse complement strand
GTTGCTGAAGAGGCCGTTGCTGAAGAGGCCGTTGCTGAAGAGGCCGTTGCTGAAGAGGCCGTTGCTGAAGAGGCCGTTGCTGAAGAGGCTGTGCTTGAACTTTCGGAGGAACCGGAGGCCGAGGTCGAGCTGGTTGAGGAGGAAATCGAACTGGTCGACGAAGAACCGGCCGACGTCAACGCGCTTCTGGACGAGGCGGCATTTTACCTGCAGCAGAACCTGCATGACGATGCCGAAAGGCTTTGTCGGCAGGTCCTCGAGGCCGACCCGGGCAACAGCCGCGCCAGCCTGCTGGTTCAGGAAATTGAAGCGGCGCGCCAGCCCGGGGATGAAGAGGAGGAAGGTCTCGACTGGGACGGAGCACTCAAGGAAGTGCTGGGCGACAGCCTCGGTACGATCGATGCCGAGGATGCCGATTCCCACTACAATCTTGGGATCGCCTACAAGGAGATGGGGCTTCTCGATGATGCCATCAAGGAGTTCGAGACTGCCATGGCACATCCGTCGCGTCGTATTTCATCCCTGACTCTCAAGGCTCTTTGCCTGATTGAGACCGGAGACACGACAGGTGCCGAGGAAGCCCTGCGTCTTGGGCTTGCCTGTCCGGACCTGACCGGCGAGGAAAAGCTCAACCTCCTTTTTGAAATGGGGCAGCTCAAGGAAACCGCCGGATCCGACCAGGAGGCTCTTGACTGGTTCCTCAAGGTTGCAGGCGAAGATCATTTCTACCGGGATGTCGGTCTGCGTATCCGCCAGCTGCGATCCCGGCTTGGTCTGCCCGACGACGGGCTGGACGGTACACCGGGAACCCGCGGTCAGGACAAGGTGTCCTATCTTTAGCCCGGCAGAATCGCTGAGCATTGCAAAAGGCCAGAACCCCAATGAGCTATCTTGAACATTTCGGTCTTGAGCGCGAGCCGTTTTCCAACGCTCCGGATGCCAGATTCTATTTCAACTCCGAGCAGCACAGCCAGGCGCTGTTGCGCCTGATGTATGCCATTGATTCCAACAAGGGGCTGGCGGTTCTGGTCGGTGGTGTCGGTACCGGCAAGACCACGCTCGCCCGGCGGATGCTGGAGAGCCTGCCTGAAGAAAAATATGAATCGTCCCTGCTGGTGATGGTGCATTCGGGGATCACCCAGGAGTGGATTCTGACGCGTATCGCCATGCAGCTGGGTGTGACCAGTCCCGCGGAAGACAGGCTCGGTCTGCTCAGGCAGCTCTACGACCGCCTGCTTGAGATCGAGGGGGAAGGGCGCAGGGCCGTGGTGCTGATCGACGAGGCCCAGATGCTTGAGTCGCGCGAGCTGATGGAGGAATTCCGCGGCCTGCTCAATCTGGAGATCCCCGGCAAGAAACTGCTCAACATTATTTTCTTCGGTCTGCCTGAGGTCGAAGATTGCCTGCGCCTCGATGAACCTCTGGCTCAACGGGTCGCCGTCAAATATCATCTCAAGTCCATGACGGTAGAGACGACTGCGGCCTACATCAAGCACCGTCTGCAGGTGGCCCGGGCGCCACGCATGCTCTTCGCCGAAGAGACGATTCCTGAAATCTATGCCTTTGCCGGCGGGGTACCGCGTCTGATCAACACTATCTGTGACAACTGCCTGTTTGAATCCTATCTGCGCAAGTTTGACAGGGTCGACTCCCAGGTTGTGCGTTCGGTTGCGGGCGACCTCGGTCTGTTGCAACAGCAATTGACCGGCGGGAGTGACCAGCAGGTAGACGCGGAACTCGACGAGATCGAAAGCATGCTCGACCGCCTGGAACAGAAGTAGCCAGGATCCCAGCAAACACGGCCGGGTGACCGGCCGTTCCTTTTTCCGGTTCCGAAAAAAAATGCCCAGCCGAATTCGTATCCTGCCCGAAAACCTGTGCAACAAGATCGCTGCCGGCGAGGTGGTGGAACGCCCCGCGTC
>RFIO01000133.1 GCA_003695205.1 Deltaproteobacteria bacterium | reverse complement strand
TCTACGACCTGATCCGCAAGGAGGTCGAGCAGGTCAACGAAACCCTGCCCGAGCCCCAGCGCATCCGCAAGTTCCTGCTGCTCTACAAGCAGCTCGACGCCGACGACGGTGAACTGACCCGGACGCGCAAGGTTCGCCGCGGGGTGATTCGGGAAAAATACGCCGACATCATCGACGCCATCTACTCGGATCGCGACATGGTGCACATCGACACCATGATCACTTTCCAGGACGGCACCAAGAGCCGGGTGCAGACCGATGTCAGGGTCGTTGACCTGGCCGGTGAGGCAAGCGGATCGGACGAACAGGGAAAACTGAAGCCGGCGGTTTGAAAACAGGACAAAGGTGAAAGTTAAAGGTCAAAGGTAGTCATGTATCGACCTTGTGCCTTGCTCCTTTCGCCTTTCGCCTCTCCGAAGGAGAACCCATGAACTTTGAACTTCTTGCCCAGCTGATCGTCAACGGCCTGATCGTCGGTACCCTCTACGGGGTGGTGGCGATGTGTTTCGTGCTGATCTACAAGTCGACCCAGGTGGTCAACTTTGCCCAGGGGGAGTTTCTGCTCATCGGCGCCTGGACCTGCTGGGCGCTGCTGGTGAAGTTCAACCTGCCCTTCTGGATCGGCTTTCCCATCACCCTGGCCTTCATGGTGGTCTTCGGCATCCTTTTGCAGGTGGTGGTGTTGAGACCCCTGATCGGTGAACCGATCATTTCGGTGATCATGGTCACCATCGGTCTGTCGATGTTCTTCCAGGCCATGATGGGCTGGATGTTCGGCGCCAGCGCCAAGAGCTTTCCCCAGGTGTTCGAAACCCAGAGCGTCAACCTGCTCGGCCTGCAGATTCAGACCGCCTACCTGATGAGCCTGGTGATCTCGGTGGTCATCATGGCCGGCTTCTACTACTTCTTCAAGCACTCGCGCCTGGGCCTGGCGATGCGCGCCACCGCCTTCAACCAGCAGGTGGCCCAGAGCCTGGGGATACCGGTGAAAAAGGTCTTCGCCGCCGCCTGGGCGATCTCGGCGCTGGTCTCGGCCCTGGCCGGCGTGGTGGTCGGCATGGTCAACGGCGTTTCCTCGGCCCTTTCCTTTTTCGGCATCAAGGTCTTCCCGGTGGTCATCCTCGGCGGCCTTGATTCCATCGTCGGTTCCATCGTCGGTGGCCTGATCATCGGCGTGCTCGAGAATGTCGCCGAGTTCGTCGACAGCCAGTGGCTGCATGTCGGCAACATGTACACCATCGCGCCCTTCTACGCCCTGGTGGTCATCCTGATGCTCAAGCCCTACGGCCTGTTCGGCACCAAAGATATCGAGAGGATCTGACACATGTCGTCTTCGGCTCATGCCCGCATGAACTGCGGTGAATACCGCACCACCTACGAGCAGGATACGGTCATATTCCCTACGCCGCTGTCGCGACGTATGATGATCGCCACCATCTTCTTTCTGCTTGTCGCGCCGAGTTTTCTCAATCCCTACTTCCTCAATCTCGGCATCCAGATCGCCTACTACGGCATCGCCGCATTGGGGCTGAATCTGGTGGTCGGCTTTACCGGCCAGATTTCCCTCGGCCACGCAGCCTTTTTCGGTTTCGGCGCCTTCGCCTCGGCCTGGCTCAACAACAGCACAGGTATCCCGGTCTTTTTCTGCATCCCGCTGGCCGGGGCGATGACCATGGCCGTGGGGCTGGTCGTCGGCATTCCGGCAGGGCGTATCAAGGGGCTGTACCTGGCCATTGCCACCCTGGCCTCGCAGTTCATTCTCGAGGACTTCTTTGCCCGTGCCGAGTGGTTCACCGGCGGGGTTGCCGGCGCCATGGCCAATCCCTTCTCCCTGTTCGGTTACGAGTTCAGCACCGATCAGCGGTTCTGGTACGTGGCCCTGGTCTACCTGGTGGTGATGTACCTGCTGGCCACCAACCTTTTGCGCACGCGGGACGGTCGCGCCTTTGTCGCCGTGCGCGACCATTACCTGTCGGCCGAAATCATGGGGATCAACCTCACCAAGTACCGCATCCTCTCCTTCGGCATCTCCTCGTTCTATGCCGGGGTCGGTGGGGCCCTGTTCGGCCACTATCTCGGTTTCGTCTCGGCCGAGGGCTTCAATATCCTGCTGTCGATCCAGTTTCTCGCCATGATCATCATCGGCGGTCTCGGCTCGGTCATGGGCAGCCTGATGGGCACGGTCTTCATGGTGCTTCTGCCGGAGGTGATGGAGGCGGGTGTGTCGGTAGCCGGACATTTTCTGCCCGGCATTACCCAGGCGCTGGCCTACATCAAGGAGATGTCGATCGGTCTGGCGATCATTCTGTTTCTCATCTTCGAGCCGGACGGTCTGGCGCACCGCTGGAAGATGATCAAGGCCTACTGGAAACTGTATCCCTTCTCCTACTAGCCAAGGAAGAAGGAGATTGCTGTTGTCGATGTCACGTCTGTGTCAACGTCCCGCCTGGCGGGCCCCTTATCAACGAAAAGGGAGGAAAAGATGCGCAAGTCCTTGATTCTCGGCAGTCTGTTGCTGGCCTCTGTCGCCCTGGCCGGTTCCGCGTTTGCCGGCGACACCATCCCCGTCGGTCATCTGGCCGACTTCACCGGGCCGACCGCCGGAGTCGGCGTCCCCTATGGCAACGGGGTCGATGACGCCCTGAAGTACATCAACGACCACGGCGGCATCAACGGCAAGAAGATCGAGTTTGTCACCGTCGACTACTCCTACAAGGCACCGCAGGCGATCGCCACCTACAAGAAGTGGATGTCGTCGCTCAAGCCGGTGGCGATTCAGGGCTGGGGCACCGCCGACACCGAGGCCCTTGTCAAGTTCATCGCCAAAGACAAGGTCCCCTATGTCTCCGCCTCCTACTCCGGGCATCTGACTGACCCGACCGGCAAGTCGCCGCGCACCAAGGCGCCGGCCCCCTACAACTTCTTCTACGGCCCCTCCTATTCCGACGCCTGCCGCGGCCTGGTCCAGTGGGCATCCGAAGACTGGAAAGCCAAGGGCAAGTCGGGCAAGCCCAAGTTCATCCACATGGGCGACAACCACCCCTATCCGAACGCGCCCAAGGAGGCCTGCGCCGCCTACGCCAAGGAACTCGGTTTCGAGGTGCTGCCGCCCATCGTCTATTCCCTCAAGCCGGCCGACGCCAAGGCCCAGTGCCTCTCCCTCAAGGAGAGCGGTGCCGACTACGCCTACCTGGCCAACACCTCCGGCTCCAATATCTCGCTGCTCAAGTCCTGTACCACCGTCGGAGCCAAGCCGCAGTTCATGACCAACATCTGGGGCTGGGATGAAAATTCCATTGCCGCCACCGGCGACGCCGGCGACGGCATCGTCTGGGTTGTGGGCGCCGCCGCCTACGGTGACGATGTGCCCGGCATGAAGACCCTGAAGGCGATCAGCAAATACTCCGACCCCAGCGGGACCAAGCACCGCCGCCTGCATTATGTGCGCGGCGTCTGCGCCACCTTCTTCATGAAGGAGGCGATGCTCAAGGCCGACGCCATGGGCGGCATCACCGGCGAGAACATCAAGAAGGGCTTCGAGTCGATGAAGGACTTCGTGCCGGCCGGCCTCGAAGGGGTCTGCCTGCCGTCGACCTGGACCAGTGTTGATCACCGCGGCACTACCCTGGTGAACATCTACACCAGCAAGTACAACGGCGGCGACTTCAAGATGACCAGGCTGAAGACGGTCGAGGTGCCGCGCCGCGACGAGTGGCTCGGCTGGTGATCAGCCAGAGCTGATCACCAGAGGTTAAAGGTGAAAGGTTAATGTAAAAAGTTTTGTCTGGCGGGGGCGCCTGCCCCCGCCGGGCGGAATTCGGCAGTGAGGGGTCAGAAGGGCCCTTCTGAATTCTGACTCCTGACTCCTGAATTCTGCCCGTTAAAGGAGCATGTCATGTCCGAACCGGCCGTCAAGACAACTGCGAAACCCGAGGAGAAGGAGCTTCTCCTGTCGGTCAACAATATCGAGGTGGTCTACGACGAGGTGATCCTGGTGCTGCGCGGCATCAGCCTCGATGTCCCCAAGGGGGAGCTGGTGACCCTGCTCGGTCCCAACGGCGCCGGCAAGTCGACCACCCTCAAGGCGATCTCGGGTCTGCTCAAGACCGAGGATGGCGAGGTGACCCGTGGCAGTATCACCTACAAGGGGGAGAATATCGCCAACAGCTCCCCGGAAGATATCGTGCGCAAGGGCATCTTCCAGGTCATGGAGGGGCGCCGCATCATCGAGGACATGACCGTCATCGAAAACCTGCGCATGGGGGCCTTTACCCGCAAGGACAGGCAGATCAGGGACGACATCGAAAAGGTCTTTCACTACTTCCCGCGCCTCAAGGAGCGTACCGGCCTGGCAGGGTATCTGTCCGGCGGTGAGCAGCAGATGCTCGCCATCGGCCGGGCGATCATGGCCCGCCCGGAG
>RFIO01000132.1 GCA_003695205.1 Deltaproteobacteria bacterium | reverse complement strand
TGCTCACGGTGAGGTTTCTTCTCCTTTGCCAGGCGCTCCGTATCGCGCACCGAAAGGCCGCGCTTGACCACCTGCGCCGCCAGTTCGACCGGGTTGTCGGCCGTTATCAGCGCGCGGGCGTGACCTGCCGAAATGGCGCCTTCCCTCAACAGGGTCTGAACTTGCTCTGGAAGGGAAAGCAGCCGCAACGTGTTGGCAATATGTGACCGACTTTTACCCAGAGCCTCGGCAAGTTTTTCCTGCGTATGACCGAAGCGCTCCATCAGATCCTGGTATCCAGCGGCTTCTTCGACAGCGTTCAGGTCGGCGCGCTGGATATTCTCGATAATGGCGATTTCAAGCGCCTCGGTGTCAGTATAGTTCCTGACAAGCGCCGGAATTTCATGGAGCTGGGCCATCTGCGCCGCGCGCCAGCGCCGTTCACCCGCGACGATCTCGAATTTGCCATCCGAAATGGCAGATTTGCGAACAATGATCGGCTGAATGACGCCCTTCTCCCGAATGGAAGCCGCGAGGTCTTCGAGCTGCTCTTTTGAAAAGGCACGGCGGGGCTGATCCGGGTTTGGAACGATCTGCTCAATCGGAATCAGCGCGTCGGCACGCCGCGGCGTTGCTGTGCCCTGGGCGTCGGCAGAAGAGGTTTCAGAAATATCGGCCATCAATGCCGAAAGGCCCCTGCCCAATCCTCTAGCCGGTTTCTTTGTCATGACAGCTCCTTATCGGCGGTTTGAAACTTCTCGTGCGAGGGCTCGATAGGCCTCAGAGCCTTTCGAGGCGGGATCGTATGTCAGGACGGGCATAGCGTAGGAAGGCGCCTCGCTGACGCGAACGTTTCTCGGGATTACGGTCTTGAACACAACGTCACCAAGGGTTTCGCGAGCGTCGGCCTCGACCTGTTTCGAGAGATTGTTGCGGCCATCGTACATCGTCAAGGCGACACCTTCGATCCTCAGATCCGGATTGGCGGACTGGCGGACCTCCCGAATTGTCAGCATGAGTTGCGAAAGGCCTTCCAAGGCGAAAAATTCTGTTTGCAGCGGCACCAAAACGGAATGCGCCGCTACCAGCGCATTCACCGTGAGCATGTTGAGCGATGGGGGGCAGTCTATCAGGATATAGTCGAACCCGATGTCCGCAACCTCCGGTGATCGCAGCGCATCGCGCAACAAGAAGAGGCGCTTTTCGTTCGAAACCAGCTCGATATCTGCGGATGAAAGGTCAGTGGTCGCAGGGGCAACCCACATGCCCTCTACGTCGGTGTCCTGGATGATTTCTCGTAGGGGCGTCTCTTCGATGAGCAAATCGTAGGTGCTGAGTGCGCGCCTTTCCGGCCCGATTC
>RFIO01000131.1 GCA_003695205.1 Deltaproteobacteria bacterium | reverse complement strand
GCCAGGTAGTCGACCATCTTCACCACCTGGCAGCTGTAGCCGTTCTCGTTGTCGTACCAGACATAGAGGTTGCAGCGGTTATCCTGGACGATGGTCGCGCAGGAGTCGACGACACAGGCGTAGCCGGAACCGACAAAGTCGCTGGAGACGACGTCGGGGCTGTTGGTGTAGTCGATCAGCTCATGCAGCGGCCCTTCGAGGGAGACTTCGCGCAGGTAGCTGTTGATCTCCTCGACGCTGGTTTCCTTTTCCAGGTTGAGGCTGAGAATAGCGAGCGAAACGTTCGGGGTCGGCACGCGGATGGCGTTGCCTGTCAGCTTGCCTGTCAGCTCGGGCAGCGCCTTGGCCACCGCCTTGGCGGCGCCGGTTTCGGTAATGACCATGTTCAGCGGCGCCCCGCGGCCACGACGCGATTTCTTGTGGTAGTTGTCGATCAGGTTTTGGTCGTTGGTGTAGGAATGACAGGTCTCAACATGGCCGTTGACAATGCCGAAACGGTCATTGACCGCCTTGAGCACCGGCACGATGGCGTTGGTGGTGCAGCTGGCCGCCGAAAAGATCTGCTCATCGCTGGTGAGCAGTTCGTTGTTGACACCATAGACGATGTTGGGCACATCCCCCTTGCCGGGCGCGGTCAGAATCACCTGGGAAACCCCACCCGACTTCAGGTGCTGGCTCAGCCCCTCGCGGTCGCGCCATTTGCCGGTGTTGTCGATGAGGATGGCGTTCTGGATGCCGTAGCTGGCGTAGTCGACGCTGGCCGGGTCGTTGGCGTAGATGACGTGGATCAGGTTGCCGTTGGCGATGATGGCATTCTCTTCCTGGTCGACCTTGATGGTCCCTTTGAAGGGGCCGTGCACCGAATCACGCCGCAGCAGGCTGGCGCGCTTGAGCAGGTCCTCGTCGCTGCCCTTGCGCACGACCACGGCGCGCAGGCGCAGCTTGTTGCCACCGCCGGTCTGGTCGATGAGGATGCGGGCCAGCAGGCGGCCGATACGGCCGAAGCCGTACAGGACCACGTCGCGCGGCTCGCTCAGGATCGGCTGGTGGCCGGTATTGACATCCTTCAGTTCCTGGCGGACAAAGTCGTCGACGGACAGGTTACCTGCCTGCGCCTGGTAACGGACGGTCAGCTTGCCGATGTCGATGCGTGCCGGGGCCAGGTCGAGTTTGGCCACCGCCTGCAGCACCGGGAAGGTGTCACGCACTGAAAGCTCGTTTTCGAGAATCTGCCGGGCGAAACGGTGGGCCCGGAGGATTTCGATGGTCGACTGGTGCACCAGCTTGCGGTCATAGATGGTGACCACAACGTCGTTATCGCGGTAGAGGCGGCCGATGATCGGCAGCATCTGCTCGGCGATCGCCTCGCGCTCCTTCCAGTCGTCGAAGTAGCGTACCTGTTTTTCCGTCAGCATCGTTCGATCCTTTCGTCACCCAACGCGGGGGAATTACCTGAATCAGTGGGTTTGTGCCGGATGAAGAGTGTAAGTGCTTGGCCTGAATGCGTTTTTAAAAAATCTAAGGCGCACCCTTAGGTTCGCCGGTGATTTTTGGGAAGCGCAGACAGGTCAATGACTTGCGCTATGCGCCGGTAACAAGCTCACTGATTCAGGAATTAGTCAAAACGGCTGCATACTAAACGCAAATCCGTATTCAAGACAAGGGGCGGACCGACCTTTTTTGCCGCTGGACATCGGAGGCATTGGTTGCTATTCATTGAATTCGGCGCCACCGGGCCGACAGGTTCGGGGTCGCCCTTCCATCAGACAGGCAAAAAGGAGGAGAGAAGGCATGGCCGAAACGGTTTCCTACAAAGATCTGGGCCTGGTCAATACGCGCGACATGTTCGCCAAAGCCATGGCGGGCGGCTACGCCATCCCGGCCTACAACTTCAACAACCTCGAACAGCTGCAGGCGATCATCACCGCCTGTGCAGAATCCGGCTCGCCGGTCATCATCTGCATTCTTTTTGCCACGCCTACCAAAGCATGCAGTGCCGAAGGCGCCGGGACCTGACCGATAATGACATCAATACTGACCGGAATCAGAACCTCTTTACCGGTAATATCAGCTATAAAATCACCTTGTGGTGTAACCACATCTTTATTGAGACTGATAAAAGCCCGCAACGCTTCTTCTTCATCAGCCACGCCCATTGCATGCAGAAAACGCCGGGCAAGGCTTTGCGGTGTATCACCGGGTTGCACTTCATACGGCTCAGGGCCGCCGGGAACCACATCAGGATGAAAAACCAGAGGAGCTTCATGATCTTCCAGAAATTCCGGGGTGATTTCAGTCATATGCCGGGCTATATCAGCAATTTCCGGATCACCGTCAGCAATTTTGTCATATTCATCACCGGTGATCAGCCCCGCTTCATACATCGCCCTTGCCGTTACGATATCTTTTTTGGCGATATCGAGATAGGTTT
>RFIO01000130.1 GCA_003695205.1 Deltaproteobacteria bacterium | reverse complement strand
GCCCTGGATCGAGGTGCCGGAAAAGCTGGCGCGGGAGGAGCGCGCGCCGGATTCGATCCAGTTCAATCTGGTGGGCATGAGCGACGATCAGGTTCGTGCCTTTGCGACGCTGGCCGCAGAGATGGGCGTCGGCGTTCAGGTCTTTGGCATGAGCGCGGACAATGCGCGGGCTTTCTGGAACTGGCAGTTTCTGCCCGAGATCCCGGACTTGCCCAAGACGCGCGCCATGCTGATGCGGGCCTGCGATGTGCGGCTGCCTGTGCGATTGACCCGCGCGGAACTGGACGTGATCGCCGACATACTGCTCGAGGCCGCGGAACGCGCCGTAGGACCGCAACGCGCCTACGGCACCTGAGGCAAGGGGTCAGCTCAGCTTCGACAGCTTGTCCTGCAAGTCGGCCAGCTGCTTCTTGATGGCGTCGAGATCTTCGGACTTTTCCTTGTCCGAAGACGTCTCGTCATCCTCGCGCGACGGCCCCGACCAGTTGCCCGACAATCCGGCGGTCATCGCCTTGAGGAACGCCTCCTGCTGGGCCTGCAACGCCTCGAATCCCGGCATCTTGGCCATCGGGTTCATGGCGTTCATGTTCTCCATCATCTTTTCCTGGCTTTTGCGCAGCATCTCGAACGACTGTTGCAGGAACTGCGGCATCATGCCCCCGCCGGGGATCATGTAGCTGCGGACGAGATCGTTCAGGACGTTGACGGGCAGGACATTTTCACCACGGCTCTCATGTTCGGCGATGATCTGCAGCAGATACTGCCGGGTCAGGTCGTCGCCGGTCTTGAGATCGACGATCTGCACTTCGCGGCCGTCACGGATGAAACCGGCAATATCCTCCAGCGTCACGTAGTCGCTGGTTTCGGTATTGTAGAGCCTGCGGCTGGCATATCGTTTGATGAGAAGGGGTTTTTCCTTTTCCGCCACGTCCGTTCCTCCCCGACATTGCGTTGCAGAAAACACTATGCGAGCGCAGAACAAAAGGAAAGAGCGGGGAAATCAGAAGGTCAGCCTGGCCCCGACGATGAAGGTATGCGACCGCACGCCCGAATCGGCGACGACCGTCGGCATGATGAGCGGCACGAAGCCGTCATTGAACACATACTCCGCCCCCAGCGTCACGTTCCGCGCCGCCTCAACCTGCAGCCCCAGCACCACCTGATCCATTTTCTCCCATTCGGTTCCCGACGCGCCCTGCACGCCCCTGCTGGCGGCGAGCGACAATGTGGCCGGGCGGCTGAACAGTTCGGTCCGATAGCGGCCCTGCACCGTCAGGGCGGACACCTTGTGGCCGGTGGCGGGCCAGGCATGCTC
>RFIO01000129.1 GCA_003695205.1 Deltaproteobacteria bacterium | reverse complement strand
TGTCCCTGTTTGATAACCCGGCGGGCGATGATGGCAGCACAGATAGGTTGGGCGTTGCAACGGTTGAGAGCCCAACTGAAAGAGATACATGCAAATTCTGTGTACGAAGAATCAGGCGGCGATCCTGTCGGGGTGAATTCCATCGATGTATCTGATGCCGGCCAACACGTCGACCAGCAGCGGTGAACCGTTCAAACGGCGCCACGTCTTCTCCGCGCATAGGCCCAGACGGAAGACCATCGTCAGCACGGTCTCCCGGGAGAAGCAGCCCCGTACCTTGGCCGTACGCAACCGCACCGTGGCGAAGGTCGACTCGATCGGATTGGTCGTGCGTAGGTGCCGCCAGTGCTCGGCCGGGAAGTCGTAGAAGGTCAGCAGGGCGTCCCGGTCCTTCACCAGGCAATCGGCCGCCTTCGGGTACTTGGCCTGGTAGGCTTCGATGAAAAAGTCGAAGGCCTCCTCGGCCGCTTCCCGCGTTTCGGCCAGGTATATGTTGTGCAGCCGCTGCTTCGCCTTCGGCTGCTGTGACTTCGGCAGGTTGTTCAGCACGTTGGCCGTCTTATGCACCCAGCACCGTTGCTGACGCGTCGTGCTGTAGACCTCGTGCAAGGCGCTCCAGAAGCCGAGCGACCCGTCGCCCACGGCCAGCTTCGGCGCCACGGTGAGACCACGACGTTTGAGGTCCAGCAGGAGCTCCCGCCAGGACTGCGCCGACTCGCGGTAGCCGTCCTCGATGGCGATGAGCTCCTTGCGGCCGTCCTTCGTCGCGCCGATGATCACCAGGATGCACTGCGCATCCTGGTCCATGCGCACGTTGAAGTAGACGCCGTCGGCCCAGACGTAAACGTACTCCTTCTGTGAGAGGTCGCGCTGCCTCCAGGCCTCGTACTCCTGCTTCCAGGCCGCCTTCAGGCGAGAGATCGTCGGCTGACTCAGCCCAGGTGCATCCGTGCCCAAGAGCGCTGCCAGCGCCTCTGAGAAGTCGCCGGTCGAGACGCCCTTGAGATACAACCACGGGATGAGTGCTTCCAGCGAGCGCGTCTTGCGCATGTACTTCGGCAGGATTGAGGAGGTGAAGCGGATCTTCTGCTGGGCCGTCTTGGCACGGTCTCGAACCCGAGGCACCTTGACCGTGACCTCCCCGATGCCGGTCTGGACCGAGCGCTCAGGCAGGTAGCCGTTGCGAACGACGCGGCGGCGGCCCTGCTCGTCCTTCAGGTGTGCGACGCTCTCGAGCATCACGTCGAGTTCGGCATGAATGGCTTCTTCGATCAGCTTGCGTGCTCCCCGGCGCAGCAACTCGGTGAGCGGGTCGTCGACCAGCGCGTTTGACGAAGCCTGATGACTTTGAAGCGGGTGAACGTTATCATGTCTCATGGGTGGCGTATCCCTCCTGCCTTTGAGGATGATGATCTGGACAATCATCAGGATACGCTGCCTTTTTCATTGATGCCCGTACACAACTTCCGAATGTAAATCCAACTGAAAAGGTAGTCTGTTAAGAAGATAGTCCGTGATGAGTAGTAGCACACCAAAACCTTTATATGTTCCGGTGAGCGTAAACAGCGGCACCGGTGAGGCGCTGGAGAAGGTTGGGGTTCGTCCTGGCGTAAGCATTCTGTCTATCCTACGCCACCTGAACTACATGCCCT
>RFIO01000128.1 GCA_003695205.1 Deltaproteobacteria bacterium | reverse complement strand
TTTTGGCGGGAGTAGATGGGAATCGAACCCACCCGGGACGGATCACGCCCCACACCGGTTTTGAAGACCGGGCGCGCCACCAGGCCGCGAGCTACTCCCTTGAATTTTGGTTCGTCGCTACGTTTCAGGGCCGGATGATGCGACCGGCCATACTCAGACTCTCAACAGTCTCCCTCATGGTGCCGACCCTGCCGACGGCAAGCCTGTTCTTGAGATTGTAATAATCGAGGCAGGTGCCGCAACTGAGGATTTCCACCCCCTTCTCGACAAAGCGCCCAAGAGGCTCCGTCACATCAGAGTCCCTGGTTGTCAGGCGAACCCCGCTGTTCAGAAAAATCATCCTCCAGGGAAGCGTTTCCAGTTCGAGCAGGGTCCCCAGGAAATTTTTCATCAGCAAACGACCGAGACCCTCATCTCCCTGACCGAGCTGGTCGGATGTGACCAGCACGATGCAGCGTTCGGCGGCATCGGCACCGGGCGCATCTGCAGCCCCGTCAAGGGGTCGCAGTTCGAGAGCATAGCCCTCCTCAAGGTGCTGGGCCACGACGGAAAGACCGACCTCCCTCGCTTCGCTCTCAATGCCATGCCTGGCCGTGTCGCTGCGCACCAGAAGCCGCACCGGCTCACCGGGGCACTCCTCAACCAGCTTTCGCAGTGCCTTGAGCGGCCCCGGGCAGGGCATATCCCGGCAGTCGATGAGCCGCATGAGAACTCCTCCCAAGTTTAGACAACCCTAATATACAGAGAGTCCTATACCCTGACAAGCAAAAGTCGCCGGTCCAGCCGTAGAATCCGCAGATTATTGCCCGCCCAATGCCCGGAGCCTCTGCCGCGCCCGGTCCGCATAGGGGGAATCGGGGTGTTCTTCAATGATGCGCTGGTACAATTCGGTCGCGTGCGGCCGGTTGAACTGCTGTTCTTCGAACTGGGCCGTTTCGAACATTTCGGCCGCGGGATCGCTGCAACCGAACAGAACGAAAGCGAAGAGTGCTGCCGCGAGCAGACGCATGAGCCGTATCTCTCCGAGGACAGGCCGCCGACAGGGTCGGCGGCCTGTGGCTTCACAACATCAGAAATGGTGGGTCCAGCGCAGGATGTAGCGCTCCCCCTCGGGCCGGTAGGAGGCCCCGGTTTCGAAGTAGGCGTTGAAAAAGAGATGGTCATCCTGCG
>RFIO01000127.1 GCA_003695205.1 Deltaproteobacteria bacterium | reverse complement strand
TTCTTTCGTCAAACTGCCCCAAGAACGCGCTCGCTCCGCTTCGAATCCTGCCGCGAACCGTCCTACTGAAATTGTAAGTGGCGGAGGAGGTAGGATTCGAACCCACGGAGCTTTCGCTCAACGGTTTTCAAGACCGCCGCCTTAAACCGCTCGGCCACTCCTCCGTTGTTTCGTCTCCGTCAGCCGCCGATCCGCTCCATGCCGCCCATGTAGGGACGCAGAACCTCGGGGATGACCACCGAACCGTCAGCCTGCTGGTAGTTCTCCAGGATCGCCACCAGGGTGCGCCCCACCGCCAGGCCGGAACCGTTAAGGGTATGGACGAACTCGGGCTTGGCGCCCTTCTCCCTGCGGAAGCGAATGTTGGCGCGCCGGGCCTGAAAATCGGTAAAGGTGGAACAGGAGGAGATTTCCCGGTAGCAGTCCTGCGCCGGCAGCCAGACCTCGATATCGAAGGTGCGGGCAGCTGAAAAGCCGATGTCGCCGGTGCACAGATCCACGACTCGATAGGGAAGCTCCAGCAGCTGCAGCACCCGTTCGGCGTCGGCCAGCAGTCGTTCCAGTTCGGCGTCGCTCTCCTCCGGCCGCACCAGCTTGACCAGTTCGACCTTGTTGAACTGGTGCTGGCGGATCAACCCCCGGGTGTCCCGGCCATGCGACCCGGCCTCCTTGCGGAAACAGGGAGTGTAGGCGGTGAAACACAGGGGCAGATCGTCGCCGTCGAGGATTTCATCCCGGTGGATATTGGTCACCGGCACCTCGGCGGTCGGGATCAGGAAGAGGTCAACCCCCTCGGTATGAAAAAGATCGTCTTCAAACTTGGGGAGCTGTCCGGTCCCCGTCATAGTGGCCCTGTTTACCATAAAGGGTGGCAGGGTTTCAATATAATTGTGGTCGCCCGTATGCAGGTCGAGCATGAAGTTGATCAGTGCCCGCTCAAGGCGCGCGCCCGCTCCCCTGAGCAGGGCAAACCGGGCCCCGGACAGCTTGCCGGCACGTTCGAAATCAAGGATGCCGAGACGCTCGCCGACATCGACATGATCAGCAATCTCGAAGTCGAACCTGCGTGGCGTCCCCCAGCGCCTGACCTCGACATTGTCGTCCTCGGAGGCACCGATCGGGGTCTTCGGATGAGGAATGTTGGGAAGGGTGAGCAGAAAAGCGCGCAACTCCTCGTCGACCTGCCGAACCAGGTCGTCCAGCTCCTTGATCCGGCCGGAGACTTCCTTCATTCGGGCAATTTCGCCCTGGACCTGGCTCTTGTCCTTCGTACGGCCGATCAGGGCCGAGACGCGGTTGCGCTCTGCCTTGAGCCCTTCGACCTCGGCCAGCAGCTCTCGCCGACGGCCATCGAGGGTCGTCACCGGGGACAGGTCGACCTCATCGCCCCGGGTTGCCAGGGCACGGGCCGCTTGATCCAGATTGTCTCGCAGAAACCGGATGTCGAGCATGGCTCACTCCCGCCGGAAAAAGTCAGAACGCGTATATCTAGCACCTCTGCCGGATCAGGTCAAGAAAGGGCCTCAGCGACTGCCGTTGACCCACCAGTCGTGATCATCGTCAAACCACCACCGGCTCGAATCGGTCTGCCAGATGACCTCGGCCAGCCGCCGGGCTGTTTCAGTACACAGCCGGTCCCGGCAGGACGGATACCACTCCTCGGCGTAGCGGTTGCCAAGGTCCCGGTATTCCTTCAGCGCCAGGATCATCTCCAGCTGGTCGGCATCGTTGGCCAGACGCGCTTCGGGGCTCTGCCCTTCGTCGAACTCCTGCCAGAGGCTGCGGTAGTCATCCCCAAACGGCAAAGTGGCGGCCAGATCCTCGACCGCCTTTTTCTCGTCGGTCTTCACATACTTTTTGTGCACGTAGTTCTGATCACCGGTGCGCGCCTCCGGCAGGTCGTGGAATAGACACATCTGCACCACCCGGCCGGTATCGACCGTGCCGTCGAGATGGGCAAGGACGTAGCCGATCATCGCGGTGCGGAAAGAGTGTTCGGCGACACTCTCGGCGCCGGAGCCGAGGAACTGAAAACCGGTACGCGGCGTGCGCTTGAGCATGCCGGCTTCGAACAGAAAATTGGCCAGTCGTTTCATGATGGTTCACCTCCGCGGCTTTCTTTATACCCGAATCAGCCGAATCGGACCAGAAAGACCCCGGCCAGGATCAGCAGGGTGGCGGCGAAGCGGATGCGTCCGGCACGCTCGCCAAGGAAGATGACCCCGATAAAGACACCGATCAGCAGACTGGCCTGACGCACAGGCACCGCGTAGCTCATCGGCGCCAGTTTCAGGCCGTAGCGGAAGGAGAGAAAGGAAGCGAGCATCACCGGACCGGAACAGAGCACCAGGCGCGGATGTCGGTACCACTCGGCCGTGATTCGCCCCCGGTTGGCCGGCCGCATCAGGTTGGCCGACATCAGCCCCAGCATGCAGACCACCAGCAGGTAGGTGAAATGGAGCGGATCGTATCGACTGACACCCTGCTTGTCGATGACAGCCCCGAAGGAGTAGACCAACCCGGCGGTCAGGGCGGCCTGAACCGAACGGCTGCCGAGACTGTGGAAGGGGCGCAGAACCTCGTCCAGGCTCAGACGGCGCAATTGCACCGCATAGGCGCCGGCGACAATGAGCAGAATCCCGGCAAGCCCCAATGCAGACAGACGCTCCCCGAACAGCAGCACGCCCCAGATCGGCACGTAGAGCATGGCTGTCTGGGCCAGGGGATAGGTCAGGGACAGATCCCCTTCCCGGTAGGCCCGCCCGGTCAGAAGGTGATAAAGGACAAAACAGACCGCCCCCGAGGCGGCAAGCCCAAACAGTCGCGTATCCAGCGGCGGAAACGGATCCGGCACCAGCAGGACGATCAAGGTGAACAGGGCACCCGATTGGCAGAACATCCACCAGATATAGGCGGTCTTGTCGACGCTCTGCTTGACCAGCAGGTTCCAGAGGGCGTGCATCAGCGCCGAGAGCAGGATCAGACTGAAGG
>RFIO01000126.1 GCA_003695205.1 Deltaproteobacteria bacterium | reverse complement strand
GGATACCAGCGCCTGCGGCACCGGCGCGGCCGAGTCGGGCATCACCATCGACGTTTCCGGTAACGACCCTGATTGCGGCACTGCCGTTTCGGCCGCCCAGGTGACCGGGGTTGTTATCGACAACACCTGCACCGATTCCACGCCGTCGACCATCAACATCCCGGCCGGTCAGAGCGTCTCGGGCAGCAGTGTCGATCTGACCACCCTGTACTCGGTGACCGGCAATGTCGGCAGCTTCACCTACACCATCAACGGTTCGCCTGTGACCAGCCCGTGGGATTCCTCGTCCTTCGGCACCGGCGGTCCGCAGAATGTCACCTTCGGCGTCACCGGCACCGATCCCGACTGCGGCGGCAGCATCGTCGGCGAAGTGACCCAGACCATCACGGTCAACAACGCCAACCCGACCAACATCACCGGCAACACCGTGACCGGCAAGGACAGCTTCATCCGCGTTCAGGCCAACTACAGCGGTGATGTCAATGCCAGCAACACCCTGCTGGTCGAGTGGGAAGAGTGTACCGGCGGTCTCGGTACCTGCGACGGTACCACCTTCACCAGCAGCAGTGGCGCCATCGCCCACGCCGCGACGCCGTACATCTACGACATTACCGGCCTGGTCAACTTCAAGGTCTACCAGGTGCGCGTCACCTTCACCGACGTCGACGGCGTTACCGGCACCAACCCCGAGGTCTTTACGGATGTGGTGCCGTCCAACCCGATGCTGCACAACGCCGCCTCGACCGGGTCGACCAAGTGGGGCGGTAGCTGGGGCTTACCTGGCGGCAAGTACGGTGAATTCACCTGCGATACCTGTCACACTGACACGACGACCAACATCAAACGGGTGAAGACATCCATCAGCTTCCCAGATAACAGTCTTATGCCCAACGGAGCGACTTCCAGCAGTGTAACCTTCAGCGATACCCGTGACGGCAGCAGCGACTACGGTGATGCCGCGGGCGACCACGCCAGCTCCAGCGGCGTGTGCGAGGTCTGCCACAGCCTGGATGAGACCCAGGCCAACGGCGTGCAGCACCATGCCTACAACATGAGCGGCGCCACGCCGGCCAACCAGAACCATTTCCTGCAGCTCGACTGCATGAACTGCCACAACCACAAGGCCGGTTTCCTGCCGACCTCGTGCGACTCCTGCCACGGTGATCCTCCGACCACGAGCGATACCGACGGCAGCACCAACACCGGCCTGGTGCATACCGACGTCACCGGCAGCACCACGCCGGGCGCGCACCAGAAGCACGCCGTCGAACTCGGTTTCGCCTGTGAAACCTGCCACAGCGGCTACACCATGCCCAACGGCGGCGATATCGACATCAACTTCTACGTTGATTTCGGCAACGGCAACTCGACCAGCGGCAGCTACACCGGCCAGTCGGGCGTCAGCTACAACGGTGCCCCCGGTACCGGCGGCCTGACCTGTAACGCCGTCTACTGTCACGGTGGCGGCATCGGCGGTACAGCTCCTGCCTGGAACGGCGGCGCCATGCAGTG
>RFIO01000015.1 GCA_003695205.1 Deltaproteobacteria bacterium | reverse complement strand
CTGCGTCCTGCCCGGCACCACCACCGAACAGAACGTGGCCGACTACTTCCGCAGCAACGGCATGAAATGGAAGCCGGTGGTCATCGAGTCGACCGCCGAACTGTCCAAGACCTTCTTCGCGGGCCGCTGTGACGTCATGACTTCGGATGCCTCCCAGCTGGCCGGTATCCGTGCCGTCGCCCCCAATCCGGCCGACTATGTCATCCTGCCGGAGATCATCTCCAAGGAACCCCTGGCTCCGGCCGTGCGCCACGGTGACGACCAGTTCCGCGACATCGTCGACTTCGCCGTCATGGCGATGATCCAGGCCGAGGAATTCGGCATCACCTCCAAAAATGTCGACCAGATGACCAAAAGCAAGAACCCGGCGATCCAGCGCTTCCTTGGCGTTACCCCGGGTAACGGCAAGGCCCTGGGCCTGGATGAGAAGTGGGCCTACAACATCATCAAGCAGGTCGGCAACTACGGCGAGGTGTTCGAGCGCAACGTCGGCGTCAACACCAAACTCGGCCTCAAGCGGGGCCTGAACGCCCTGTGGACCAAAGGCGGCTTGATGTACACCCCGCCCTTCAAGTAAACTGCACCACCGGTCGGGAGGGGGCCCGCTCCCCTCCCGACTTTTTACGTTATTGGCACATCTGATTTCCTGACAAGCGCGGTAACCGTTTTGAGTATCCCTGAAACCACAAACCTGCAGCAGCCGGCCAAGGTCCCCTTCTGGCGCGACCCGGTCAAGCGGGGGCATATCTTCCAGGCTGTTGTCCTGCTGATTGCCCTGAGCGTCGGCTACATCCTGTTCGCCAACACCCAGGCCAACCTGGAACGCCAGTCGATCGCCACCGGTTTCGGCTTTATCGAGCGTGAGGCCGGCTTTGAGATCGCCGAACCTCCGATCGCCTATTCGGCCGCCGACACCTATGGCCGCGCCCTGCTGGTCGGCGCCCTGAACACCCTGAAGGTCTCCTTCGTCGGCATCATCTTCTCGCTCATTCTCGGCACCATCGTCGGCATCTCGCGCCTGTCGCACAACTGGCTGGTGGCCAAGCTGTCGGGTGCCTTCATCGAGGTGATGCAGAACATCCCGGTGCTGCTGCAACTCTTTTTCTGGTATGCCCTCTTTTACGAGGCCTTCCCGTCGCCGCGCCAGGCTCTGCACCCGCTTCCAGGCATGTTCCTGTGCAACCGGGGCCTGATCTTCGCCGTGCCGGCAGCCCACCCGGTCCACAAGTGGATGCTGCTGGCGGCACTGGTCGGCGTCATCGGCTGGTACCTGCTCACCCGCTGGGGGCACCGGGTTCAGGACGCCACCGGCAAGATCATGCCGGTACACCGCATGGGCATGGGCCTGACTCTCCTTTTGCCTCTGCTGGTCTGGGCCTTTGCCGGAGCGCCGACCGCCCTGGACATTCCGGTGCTGCGCGGCTTCAACTTCCGCGGTGGGATGACCGTCAGCCCGGAGTTCAGTGCCCTGCTGATCGGCCTGATTCTCTACACGTCGGCCTTCGTCGCCGAAATCGTGCGGGCCGGTATCCAGGCCGTAAGCAAGGGACAGATCGAGGCGGCCATGTCGATCGGGCTGAAGCCGGGACAGGTGTTGCGCCTGGTCGTGCTGCCGCAGGCTCTCCGGGTCATCATCCCGCCGGTGACCAGCCAGATGCTTAACCTGACCAAGAACAGTTCGCTGGCCATCGCCATCGGCTACGCCGACTTCGTCTCGGTGGCCAACACCACCATCAACCAGACCGGGCAGGCGATCGAAGGCGTGGCCCTGATCATGCTGGTCTACCTGATCTTCAGCCTGTCAACGTCCCTGTTCATGAACTGGTACAACAAGAAGATGGCCCTGGTGGAGCGCTGACATGAGTGACCGGATTGAAGCTGTCGAAGAGATTCGCCCGCCGGTCACCAAGGTCGGTGTCATCGGCTGGCTGCGCGAGAACCTGTTCAACAACTGGTTCAACTCGATTTTAACCATCCTGACCCTGTGGTTCCTCTGGTGGACCGTGCCACCACTGATCAAGTGGGCCTTCATCGACAGCCACTGGTTTAGCGAGCCGGCAGTCTGCCGGGACGGACACGGCGCCTGCTGGTCCGTGGTCAGCCGCAACATACGCTTCATCCTGTTCGGCTTCTTTCCTGAAGACCAGCAGTGGCGGCCGGCGTTGACCATGATCCTGCTGGTGGGGCTTTCCTTCTGGAGCCGGGACCGCAAGCGCTGGAAAAAATCGCTGGCCTTTACCTGGCTGGCCGGCATCGTTGTCATGGGCTGGCTGATGCACGGCGGACTCGGCCTGCCGGTGGTCGAGACCGGCAAATGGAGCGGCCTGCCGCTGACCCTGCTCCTCTCCTTTTTCGGCATGGTGTTCGCCTATCCCCTCGGAGTTCTGCTGGCGCTGGGACGGCGCTCAAAACTGGCGGCGATCAAGTCGATGTGCGTGGTCTACATCGAGCTGATCCGCGGCGTACCCCTGATCAGCCTGCTCTTCATGTCCTCGGTCATGTTCCCCCTGTTCCTGCCCGAAGGCGTCACAATCGACAAGGTGCTGCGCGCCCAGGTGGCCATCATCCTGTTCACGGCCGCCTATATCGCAGAAGTGGTACGCGGTGGCCTGCAGGCGATCCCCAAGGGGCAGTACGAAGCAGCCGATTCCCTGGGACTGAACTACGGCAAGACCATGCGGCTGATCATTCTGCCCCAGGCGCTGAAGATCGTCATTCCGCCGACGGTCGGCATCCTGATTTCAGCCTTCAAGGATACTTCGCTGGTAGTCATCATCGCCCTGTATGACGTGCTGAAAACGACCAAGGTCACCATCTCCAACCCCGAGTGGATGGGTTTTTCAACCGAGGCCTACCTCTTTCTGGCCGTTCTCTACTTCATCTGCTGCTACGCCATGTCAAGCACCAGCCGCAGGCTGGAAAAAGAACTGCACACCGGACGCTGAACGGATTTGCGACCATGAACGAACAGACTCTGGACACCCGCCCGGCCGAGGCGCCGATCATCGTTATCGAACAGATGCACAAGTGGTATGGCGACTTTCACGTACTCAAGGACATCAACCTGCAGGTCCAGCCCAAGGAACGCATCGTTGTCTGCGGACCGTCCGGTTCGGGCAAGTCGACCATGATCCGTTGTATCAACCGGCTCGAAGAGCACCAGCGCGGCCGCATCATCGTCGACGGCATCGAACTGACCAACGACATCAAGAATATCGAAAAGGTGCGTGCCGAAGTCGGCATGGTCTTTCAGCATTTCAACCTTTTTCCGCATCTGACCATCCTGGAAAACCTCACCCTCGGCCCCATCTGGGTCCGGAAAACCCCGAAGGCCGAGGCCGAGGAGATGGCAATGATGTACCTGGAGAAGGTCAAGATCGCCGAACAGGCGAAAAAATATCCGGGACAGCTCTCGGGCGGTCAGCAGCAGCGTGTCGCCATCGCCCGCAGCCTGTGCATGAAGCCGAAGATCATGCTGTTCGACGAACCGACCAGCGCCCTCGATCCCGAGATGGTCAAGGAAGTTCTCGATGTCATGGTGGAACTGGCCGAGGAAGGGATGACCATGCTGGTGGTCACCCACGAGATGGGTTTCGCCAAGATGGTCGCCGACCGGGTCATGTTCATGGATGAGGGACAGATTGTCGAGCAGAACACCCCGGACGAATTCTTCGACAACCCGCAGAACGACCGTACCAAGCTTTTCCTCAGCCAGATACTCTGATAGAAAACGGCACCATGGACGTTCAGGCCCCCAAGCTGATCACAGTCGCCTTGGGGGCTTTGCTTTGGCGGCTGGCGACAACAGAAATCCGATATTGCAACGAGCGTTTTTTTTGGTCCACTTGTCTGGCCAGTGATGTTATAAACAGCCCGGCAGCAGCCGGCCCCCCTCTTCGCAACCGGGCCGCCGATAAACGACAAGCGACTGGGACCAGTGACAACACCCCTGTGAAAGCAAACAAGGATAGACAGCGATGAGCATCGAACTCTTCACTGTAGGCGTAGGCATCCTGATCATCATTGCCGCCCTCGACCTGGTGGTCGGGGTCAGCAACGACGCGGTCAATTTTCTCAACGCGCCCATCGGCGCCCGGGTTGCTTCGCGCCGGGTCATCATCGGCGTCGGCGCCCTGGGCCTGTTCTGCGGCGTACTCTTTTCCAGCGGCATGATGGAGGTGGCACGCAAGGGGATCTTCCACCCCGAGTTCTTCACCATGCCGGAACTTTTGACCATCTTCCTTGCGGTGATGATCAGCGACATCATCCTGCTCGACCTGTTCAACACCTACGGCCTGCCGACATCGACAACGGTCTCGGTCGTTTTCGAACTGCTTGGCGCAGCGGTCATGGTGTCGGTACTGAAGATCATTGGCCAGGGGGACAGCCTGGCGACCATCGGCCAATACATCAACTCGGCCAAGGCGATCGCCATCATCATGGGTATCCTCTTCTCGGTGGCCGTCGCCTTCATCTGTGGCGCCATTGTCCAGTTCTTTACCCGCCTGCTGTTCACCTTTGACTACCAGAAGCGGATGAAGCGCTACGGCGCCCTCTGGGGCGGCGTCGCCATGGCCTTCATCACCTATTTCATCCTGATCAAGGGCGCCAAGGGCGCCAGTTTCATGACCAAGGAAACCCTTGCATGGATCAAGGGTCACGCGCCGCTCATTCTCGGCTGCATGTTCGTCGTCTCGGCAATCGTCCTGCAGGTACTGCAGAGCCTGAAGGTCAATATCCTCAAGCCGATCATCCTGATTGGCACCTTTGCCCTGGCGCTCGCCTTCGCCGCCAACGACCTGGTCAATTTCATCGGCGTACCCATGGCCGGCCTGCACGCCTACAAGGCTGCCGTCGCAACAGCCGATCCGATCAACACCACCATGAGCGCCCTGAAGGGCAAGGTCCCCTCGGAAACCGCCTACCTGATGATCGCCGGCCTGATCATGGTGCTGACCCTGATCTTCTCCCGCAAGGCGCGCACCGTTACCGAGACCACCATTCAGCTCAGCCAGCAGGAAGAAGGAGTCGAACGCTTCGAATCGATCGGTCTTTCGCGCGCCATTGTCCGCCTGGTTCTCTATTTCTTCGACAGCCTGCGGGTGCTGGTGCCCGCGCCGGTGCGCAACTGGGTTGCCAGCCGCTTTGACGTCGCCCAGAAGACCCTTGAAAAGGGTCACGGCGGCCAGCGCCCCTCCTTCGACCTGATTCGAGCCGCGGTCAACCTGATGGTCGCCAGCGCCGTCATCTCCTACGCCACCGCCAACAAGCTGCCGCTGTCGACCACCTACGTCACCTTCATGGTCGCCATGGGCACGTCCTTCGCCGACCGCGCCTGGGGACGTGAAAGCGCCGTCTACCGGGTCACCGGCGTCTTCACGGTCATCGGCGGCTGGTTCATGACCGCCGTTATTGCCGCGACCTTCGCGGGCACCTTCGCCCTGGTGATTTTCTACGCCGAAGCGGTCGGAGTCATTCTGCTGGTGGTCATCGCCGCGCTGCTGATCTTCAACGCCCACAAAAAGCACCGCCAGCTGGAGGAAGCCTCGAAGAAACAGGAGATTTTCAACCTGGAGTCGGTCGAGGACGCCGAGACCGCCATTGCCACCACCTTCGGCCACATGAGCCTGTTGCTGCGCGAACTGGCCGATTCCCTCGACACCACCCTCGAGGCCCTGTTCCACAACAACTTCGACCGCATCGGTTATGAACGCAAGAAACTGCAGCAGTTCCAGAACTGGTCCAACATAATCAGCGCCAACATCTTCAAGGCCATGCGCGTTCTGGCCCAGGACGGCAAGATGGTCAGCCACAAGTACGCCCAGACCGTGCGGCGCCTGCAGAAGCTGACCGATGGCCACCGGGACATCGTCCTGCGCGCCTACACCCACGTCGGCAACCAGCACAAGGGTTTGCTGCCCGAACAGATCGAAGAGCTGGAAGAGGTTCGAAAGCAGATTCGGGACATTCTGCTGGAGGTCGCCGACCTGATCGCCAAAGGCCAGATTGTCAATCTCGACCGCATCGAGGAAAAAGACTGGCAGCTGCGCGAACTGGCCGCGAAGCTGAACGAAAAACAGGTGGAGCGCATCAAGGACAACAGTTCCAAGACCCGCCTGAGCATCCTGTTCTACGGCATCGTCGGCAATGCCATGATGATCTCCAAGCAGAACCTTGAGCTGTTGGAAATCTTCAACGAATCCTTCTTCGAGGCGGAACAGAAGCAGGATTGAAGCAGCCAGACGATAAAACAGCAAAGGCCCCGGCGTTGCAATGCGCCGGGGCCTTTTATCGTTTAGCGGGGCGATGAAGCCTGTCAGCTGAAACTGACCTGAACGTCGCGCCGATGCTCCGGGTCAATCTGCCAGAGAATGCGGGAGGTGAAGTTGAACAGCCGGGCGATGAGCACGTCGGGGAACTGTTCCAGCCGTGTGTTGTAGATGGTGACCGTCTCGTTGTAGAGCTCGCGCCTGTCGGCGATCTGCTCTTCGAGTTCGGTAATACGGCCGGACAGTTCACGAAAGACCTTGTCGGCCTTCAGCTCCGGGTAGCGCTCCACGACCATGAACAGCGACTTGAGGGTATCGCTGAGCATGTTCTGGGCCTGCAACTGTTCCTGCTCGCTGCGGGCACCGCTGACCGCTGACCGCGCCTTGATGACGGCCTCGAGGGTTTCGCGCTCGTGCTGCATGTAGCCCTTGCAGACCTCGATCAGTTTAGGAAGTTCGTCGAAGCGCTGCTTGAGCAGCACGTCGATATTGCTCCAGGCCTTGTCGATGTTGTACTTCATCGCCACAAAGCCGTTGTAGGCGGCAATAGCCCAAAGTACCGCCAACAGCAGGATAAAGACCACCACACCCAGGACAATCCAGCCGGTCATGACTCCTCCCTGTCCAAGAAAGATTGATCTCGATCAAGGGTAGCACGGCCACCCCTATCAGGCCACCATCAGCGTGAGCGCCCAGACAAAGACGCCGCCCGCGGCGGCGGTCAAAAGCCAGCCCAGCCAGGCGAGCTTGCGCGTCAGACCGTCCTCGCTGTGAGCCTCGGCGATGACAAATGGCAGACTGCGTGCGTGCCCACGCCCTATGATCGCTTTAAGCCCACCACGTTCGGCCTCCTGGTGGAGCGACTCCTCGAGCAGTTCCCGTTCAACCGCCGACCTGGCCGCCTGCCACTCATCATCATCGATATGACCGTCGCCGTTACTGTCGAAACGACGCATAGCCACCGGATCCCCCTTGAGCTGGCGCAGCCGTTCGACCAGACGCACCCGCAGAGGCTGCCGCGTTGGGCGAACCGGCGTCGCCGAACCGAGAACGTACAGCCTGGTCCCCTCGTCGATGCGCTCCTCAACCCACTTCTCGTCGGAATCATAGCCACTGGATGCGCCCATGAGGATGTTGCCCTGGCCGGGATAGCCCTCCTCCCTGCGGCCGGCTATGACCGTCGCGCCCGCCGGATCGATGCGCACCCGGCCG
>RFIO01000014.1 GCA_003695205.1 Deltaproteobacteria bacterium | reverse complement strand
GCCCCACAGCTCTCCGGCGACAAAATCGGCGCCCCGGGCGCGCAGCTCCGTCTCCAGCAGGAACGGCATCAGGCCGTCCAGCTCGACCGCCTTCTCCTCGGCGTCGGTGAAGGCGGTCAGGCGACGCCCCTTAACCAGCGGGCTGCCATCCTTCAGGTCGACATGGACCAGGCCGGCGGGGCCGTGACAGACCGCGGCCACCACGCTGCCGGCCTCGAAATGACTGCGTATCAGCATTTGCAGCTCGGCATTTTCCGGAAAATCGAACATGGTGCCGTGGCCGCCCGGCAGAAAGACCGCGTCAAACCTGTGGGTTAACAGCAGACGGAGCTCTTCGGTCGATTGCAGGATATTTTCCGCCTGCTGCCAGGCGCGCACCTTGGCGTTGTCCTCCATGGAGCGGGGGTCAAGCGGCGCCGCGCCACCCAGCGGGCTGGCGACCCGCACCTCGAAGCCGGCCGCCCGGAAAATCTCCCAGGGGACGGCGAACTCTTCCAGCCAGAGACCGGTGGGGTGGTCGGCGTCGATCTCGTTGTGGCTGGTCACCACCATCAGCACCTTTTTCGCCGGAGTTGTCATCGGTTGGTCTCCTTTCGCGACAAACATTCTCTTCTTTCAGACTATCGCTCTTTCGCGGCTTTGCCAGTCGGCGCGCCCAGATGCGAGACAATTGCGGAGAACCGTGGTAATCTTCCGGCCATGAGCACCCTGACCAAACCCGACCTCGACCAGCCGATTACGGACCAAAGCCAGCTGACCGACTACCTGCGCCGCGGAGCCAGGAAGACCGAGACCTTCGGCATCGGCGCCGAATCGGAAAAACTGGTCATCGACAGCGAAACAGGCGAGGCCGCGACCTGGCCGCAGATACGTGATCTGATCGAGGATATCGCCACCCGGCAGCCATGGCGGGAGGTGCGCGAAAACGGCCACCTGATCGCCCTATTCGGCGAACATTCCAGCCTCACCCTGGAACCGGGAGGCCAGCTGGAGCTTTCCGGCCGCTTCTGTCCGCACCTTCACTGCAGCGAAGGGGATCTGACCGCGCACCTGAATCTGGTGGTCGAGGCGGCCCGTCCCCTGGGGCTGACCTTCCTCGGCCTCGGCGTCCAGCCCTTCACGCCCGTCGAGCGCATCAGCTGGCTGCCCAAGGCGCGCTACGGCATCATGGGCCCCTACATGGAAAAGACCGGCGACATGGGCCAGCGCATGATGAAGCAG
>RFIO01000125.1 GCA_003695205.1 Deltaproteobacteria bacterium | reverse complement strand
GGCCATGGCTTCAATCATCACCAGACCAAAGGGTTCCGGCCAGTCGATGGGAAAGAGCAACGCCAGCGCCTGACCGAGAAATTCCTGTTTGTCGGCGTCATTGATTTCTCCGATAAATTCGACCAGCGGATGATTCAGCAGCGGTTTGATCTCGCGCTCAAAATACTCCTGGTCCGCCCGATCGACTTTCGCGGCGATCTTCAGGGGCCAGCCGGCCCGTTTGGCTATCTCAATCGCCCGATCGGGTCGTTTTTCCGGTGAAATCCGCCCGAGAAAAGCCAGGTAGTCGCCTCCGCCGGCGTTGAGCTGAAACAGCTCCTCGGGCAGACCGTGATAAACGGTGCCGAACCAATTGGCGAAAGGGAGTGGCCGGCGCTGGTCATCGGAAATCGATACCAGCGGCATGTCGCGGTATTCCCTGAACAGGGGAGCCAGATCCGGGCAATCCAGCCGCCCGTGCAGTGTGGTCAACTGCGGCACCCTGCTGCGGCGCGACAGGGGAAAATGGAGGTAATCGACGTGATAATGAATGATATCGAACTCCTCCAGCCGACGCGCCACCTCTTCGAGCATGACCAGGTGATGCGCTAGCGGTTCGCGGCAGCCTGCCAGCCGCAGCGCCGAGGAAGCGCAGGGGACCAGCTTGGCCGAGGTGACCGAATCACCACTGGCGAACAGAGTCACATCATGCCCCTGACGCACCAGCTCTTCGGTCAGCCAGGAGACGACCCGTTCAGTACCGCCGTAAAGTTTTGGGGGAACACTTTCGTACAGGGGAGAAACCTGAGCGATTTTCATGGCAACCTCCCTTAGTCACGTCCTGACCTGATTTGCCCAATCAAGAAGTTCCAAAGAAGTTGGCTGAAATTCGCACTGGGTTGCAGAGCAAAATATAGTCGCCAGGGTGGTTCTTTCAAGTCGGTTCAATCAACTTTTTCATCTGGCCGTTGACAGCACGGTCAGCAGGTTGGAGACTGATGCCATGATCATCCCGAACCGTCCATTGCATCTCTT
>RFIO01000124.1 GCA_003695205.1 Deltaproteobacteria bacterium | reverse complement strand
GTGCATGACAGACCTTATTCCGGACAAACTCTATTTTCGCATAGGTGAAGTGGCCGAGCTCACTGGAGTGAAGCCGCACGTTTTGCGCTACTGGGAAACAGAGTTCTCCTCATTCAAGCCGGTCAAAAGTCGAAAAAACCAGCGTCTCTATCGCCGCAAGGATGTTGAACTCGTGCTGCGGCTTAAAAAACTCCTCTACGAGGAGGGGTACACCATCGCCGGTGCGCGCAAGCGCCTGCGCCAGAAAGACTCCCCTGAATCCGTCAAGGCCGACCAGATGAGCCTGCCCCTGGCAGGTGCTGAAGAAAAACGGGTGCTCAACGATCTTTACCGGCAGCTCAAGGCATTGCGCCAGCGGCTCGGCAGCCCCCAGTCATGAGTTTGTCGTCCTCTTTCCCCCTGATACTGGTAACCAACGACGACGGTATCCAGTCCCCGGGCCTGCATGCGCTGGCAGAAGGCTTGAGACCTCTTGGTGATGTTGTCGTTGTAGCTCCCGATCGGGAACGCAGCGCCGTAGGCCACGCGCTGACGCTGCACGCCCCGCTGAGGGCCGAACATTTGCGCGATGGCTGGGTTGCCGTGGACGGGACTCCTACCGACTGTGTCAACCTCGGCATTCACGGACTGCTGGAACGCCGTCCCGACCTTGTTGTGTCCGGCATCAATCGTGGCGGCAACATGGGTGACGATATTACCTATTCCGGCACTGTTGCCGCCGCGATGGAGGCGACCCTGATGGGGGTGCCGGCCTTTGCTATTTCACTGGTCGAGGGACCTTTCCCGCTGGAAGCCTTCTTCCCTTCGGTCCGGGTTGCCGCGCGTGTCGCCGAAATGATCCTCGAACACGGAATTCCGGGAGATACCTTTCTGAATGTCAACGTTCCCCGGGACTGCGGCAATGAGGTTGTCTTCACCCGGCAGGGCAAGAGGTGCTACAACGAGGTTGTGGTCGAAAACGTCGACCCGCGCGGGCGCAAATACTACTGGATCGGTGGTGGTGAACTCGGTTTCGAAGATGAAGCCGGCACCGATTTTCACGCTGTGATGCGGGGCCATGTTTCCATCAGCCCGCTGCATCTCGATCTTACCAATTACCGTGCCCTCGGCCAGCTTTCCGGTTGGGACCTGGGTGACCTGTTCCCCGGAGACTGACAGCCATGCGCTACGCCATTGCTCGGAGAAAGATGGTCGAGCAGCAGATACGGGGCCGCGGAATCAGTGACCCGAAGGTGCTGGCCGCCATGTCGGAGGTTCCACGTCACCTGTTTGTCGAACCGGCCCTTGAGAACCAGGCCTATTCGGATACCCCACTGCCGATCGGTTTTCGCCAGACCATTTCCCAACCCTATATGGTTGGTTTCATGACCGCCGCGCTGGAACTGGGCGGAGAAGAAAGGGTGCTCGAGGTCGGGACCGGTTCCGGCTACCAGGCGGCTGTTCTCGCGAGGATCGTTCGCCGCGTATACACCGTTGAACGCATTCCCGAACTGGCCCGCAGGGCCCGGAGACTGTTCGACCAGCTCGGGCTTGCCAATATCAACCTCAAGGTCAGCGACGGCACCATCGGCTGGGCCGCGGAGGCCCCCTTCGATGCCATCATTGTCACGGCCGGTTCCCCCTCCGTTCCACAGGAATACCTGCAGCAGCTTGCTGATGGCGGCAGGCTGGTGATTCCGGTCGGCAGCAGGGAAGGACAGGTTCTCAAAAGGTTCGTGCGCAAGGGGGACCGCTGGGAGGAGGAAGATCTTCTGGGGTGTCGCTTTGTCCCGCTGGTCGGCCAGAGAGGCTGGCAGGACGGGGACAACTGAGATGCGCTGGATCCGCAGGACGTACGACTGGGTCCTTGCCTGGAGTGACAGTCGCCACGCCAGGCCGGCCCTGTTTCTGCTCGCCGCGGCCGAAGCGTCTTTTTTTCCTGTTCCACCCGACGTGCTGCTGATGGCCATGTGTCTGGCCCGACCAGAAGCCTCTCTCGGTATAGCCGCCATTGCTCTTGCTGGGTCGGTCGGCGGCGGCGCCCTTGGCTATCTTGTCGGATTCGGGTTGTGGCAGGCCGTCTCCGGATTTTTTTTCGACTGGATTCCCGGCTTCACCCCCGAGGGTTTTGCCCGTGTCCAGCAGCTGTTTGAACAGTACGGTTTTCTTACTGTCTTCACCGCCGGGTTTACACCCATCCCCTACAAGATCATTACAATCAGTTCCGGTGTTTTCGGCATCAATTTTGTTGTTTTCCTTGTTGCCTCCGTTGTCAGCCGCGGGTTGCGCTTCTACCTGGTTGCCGGCCTGCTGCGCCTGTTCGGGCCTCCCGTCAGGGCCTGGATCGATCGCTATTTCAACCTGTTGAGCCTCATTTTTGTCGCCTTGCTGATAGGGGGCTTCCTGGTTGCCCGCTACCTGCTGTGAAAGGTTTGACCTGCGGGCGCGGCTCTGCTAGTTTGGCCAAGAAGAAAAACCCTGTTTTATCGGGAGATTGCCACTGCTGGGTCCAATGAAATTTACGAGGGGATGCATTCTGGTTCTGGCTCTGCTGCTGACAGTGGCCTGCTCACCGCCGCGGGGTGTATATCACACCGTCGGCAAGGGACAGACCCTCTACCAGATCAGCAAAACCTACCGGGTCAACGAATCCTACCTGGCCCGGATCAACGGGATCAGCGACCCGACACGCCTGGCCGTCGGCCAGAGAATTTTCATTCCAGGCGCCACCAGCACCCGATATGTGCCAGCCACCGTTTCCACCCAGAAGCCGGTGGTCAAAAAGGTCAAGCCCCGGCCGGTTGCCCCGTCAAAACCGAAGCCGGTCGTGAAGAAAACGAGGACCAAAGCTGCCAGCAGCGGTAAGAAGCGCCCCGGCGTTCAAAAGCCCGGACCGTCGACAAGGACCCATGTCGGGACTGGAGTCGGGCGAGGATTTTTCGTCTGGCCCCAGCGGGGCCGCATTGTCCGTTCCTTTGGAAGTCGCAACGGCAAGGTTTGCAACGGCATCGAAATTGCCATGCCCGCCGGATCGGCCGTTGCCAGCGCCGCGGCCGGGCGGGTCATCTACAGCGGCAATGGCATCAGCGGCTACGGCAACCTGATTGTCGTTCAACACGAGAAAGACTACTATTCAGTTTACGGCTACAACAGGAAAAACCTCGTAAAAACCGGGAGCTTTGTCAGCAAGGGACAGAAGCTGGCCCTGTCTGGGGTTGCTCCGTCAGGAGGGACGCCACGGCTGTACTTTGAAATCCGGCATGGGAAAAAGCCGGTCAACCCGTTGACTCTGCTGCCCTGATCAATGGCAGGGGTGACGGCTGATACGGAGGAGAAGATGAGCGAAATCATGGATGGATTCACCGAAAATCCCGACAGCGACAGCGAAGGGAAGACCGTCGATCTTGAGGAAGTCGAGCCGACAGCCGAACAGCTCAAGGAAGAGGAGAAGCGGGAACGGCAGGAGGACGATACCCACACCGACGATGCCATCAAGATCTACCTGAAGGATATCCAGAAAACCAACCTGCTCACCGCTGAGGAAGAGCGTGAATTGGCGCGCCGCATCTCCGAGGGGGATATGGCTGCCCGGGACCGGATGATCGAATCCAACCTGCGCCTGGTGGTCAAGATCGCCAAGCGCTATATGAACCGCGGGCTGCCTTTTCTCGATCTGATTGAAGAGGGCAACCTGGGTTTGATCAAGGCGGTGGAGCGCTTCAAGCTATCCAAGGAATGCCGTTTTTCCACCTACGCAACCTGGTGGATTCGTCAGTCGATTGAACGGGCCCTGGTCAACCAGAGCCGTACCATCCGGTTGCCGGTTCATGTTTCCGACGATATCAACAAGCTGCTCAAGGCGACCCGTGAACTGGTCCCCCGGCTGAACCGGGACCCGGAAGTCGAAGAGGTCGCCGAGGCCATGGGGGTCGAACCGGCCTATGTTCGTCGGCTGATGGTGCTGGTCAAGAAGACCTATTCCATCGAACACCCCATGGGAGAAAACAGTGACTACAGCCTGATGGATACGGTGGAGGATACCAACGCCATCAATCCCCAGGCACTGGCCGAGGACCTCGACAGGTTTCGCCATGTGGCCGAGTGGATGGAATCGCTGAGCGAGAATGAACGGGAAATCCTGAGCCTTCGCTTTGGGCTTGATGACCGGGAGCCCCAGACACTTGACACCATTGGCCGCCGTTTCGGCGTCACCCGGGAACGTATTCGCCAGATTGAAGCCAAAAGCCTTGAAAAACTGCGCCGGATTATGGCAGAAAAGAGGGCCGACGGTCGCGAGCAGGACCAGGAGTGAAAGGACGCCCCGTGGAAGAACTGAAAAAAATCATTCGAGACGTGCCTGACTTTCCCAAGAAAGGCATTGTTTTCAAGGATATCACCACGCTGCTGGCCGATGGCCCCAGCTACCACCGCATGATCGACCTGATGGCCCACCGTTACGTCGGCAGGGGCATCAGCAAGGTTGTCGGGGTTGAGGCTCGCGGTTTTGTCCTCGGGTCCGCGCTGGCCTACAAGCTTGGCGCCGGAATCGCGCTGGTGCGCAAACCTGGCAAATTGCCCTGGAAAACCCTGCAGAAGACCTACGACCTTGAATACGGTACCGATACCCTTGAGATTCACATCGATGCCTTCGAGCCCGGTGAAAAAGTACTGATCGCCGATGACCTGCTCGCTACGGGCGGAACCGTTGCCGCCGTGGTTGACATGGTCACTCAGCTCGAGGCGGAAATTGTTGAATGTGCCTTTATGGCCGAACTCGAATTTTTGCAGGGGCGCAAGCGCCTGCCTGAAGGCAAGGTTTTCAGCCTGCTCAAATTCTGATTCTCAAAGGCCCCGTAGCTCAGCTGGATAGAGCATTCGCCTCCTAAGCGAAGGGTCACAGGTTCGAATCCTGTCGGGGCCGCCATATCAAGGTTAAACCAAAATCGAAACGGACCATCGCCGGAAATATTTCGACAGGATTCGAACCTGCTCTACGGCTTAAATCCCCATTTTGGTCATCTTTTTGCATAAAACAGGCGGCGAATTTCGCCGACACTGAATGTCCGGCCTGCACCTCAGGCTGCAGGATCGAACTGAGCCGGCAGAAAACTGAACGGTTACAGGTGGTTGAATCCATGATGACTCGACGCGATCTGCTTCGCAACGCCCTTGTCGGCGGGCTGGTACTCGGCCTGCCGGTGCCGCTATTTGCTGCCGATGACAAAAAAATGACCGATTCCCGGTGCCTGAGCCTTTGCAATCTGCACACCGGAGAGCGGTTGCGTGACGTTGCCTACTGGGCAGAAGGACGCTACCAGGCCGATGCCCTTGACGCGCTCAACCATCTTCTGCGCGATCATCGCAACGGTGAGGTGACGCGCATGGACCCCGGTTTGTTCGACCTCGTCTATCTGACCCAGAACAGCCTCGGCATGTGTGCCGAGGTTCAGGTTATTTCCGGTTACCGTTCGCCGGCTACCAATGAACTGCTTCGGCGACAGGGGCACGGTGTCGCGCGTAACAGCATGCATACAAGGGGCAGGGCCCTGGATATCCGGTTGCCCGGGTGTGACCTGAAAACCCTGCATCGTGCCGCCGTCCAACTTCGCGCCGGAGGAGTCGGCTACTATCCCAAATCAAACTTCGTGCATATCGATACCGGGCGCTACAGGCTCTGGCAGGGTGCCTGATTGCCGACCATACTGGGAAACCGGCTGCCCGCGTCCGTGGACGCGGGCAGTTTTTTTTGTCCGCCGGGTTGATACGGTCGTGATAATCTGAATAGCCTGAATCGGGACGAAAGGAGTACCTCCGCATGGCCAAAAAGGTTTTCATCGCCGCCACCGGTCAGCATTGCGGCAAAACCACCATCAGTCTTTCCCTGCTTCACATGGCTCGCAAAAAATATGAACGGATCGGCTTCATGAAGCCGTTCGGCCCCAAACTGGCCAATTTCGAAGGCCGGGATGTCGACATGGACGCCAAGCTTATGGCCCGGGTCTACGGTCTGGAGGACTGCATTGAACTGATGTCCCCGGTGGTGCTTCATCCTGGGGACACCAAGCGCATTCTGGATGGATATATTCGGCCCGAAGCCTTGCGCGAGCGGATTGTTGCAGCCTGCGAGGAATTCGAGAAGCGTTGCGATTTCCTGGTTGTCGAGGGGGCGGGACATACCGGAGTCGGCTCGGTGGCGGGAATCAGCAATGCCGCCATTGCCCGGTGCCTCGACGCGCCGGTCCTCATGGTCACCGGCAGTGGCATCGGCAGCGCCATCGATGACATCTGTCTCAATATGGCCCTTTTCCAGGCCGAGGGCGCCCAGGTGAAGCTGGTCATGCCCAACAAGATTTTGCCCGACAAGAGAAGCATGGTCCTCAACTATCTGCAGAAGGGTCTTGCCCCTCGAGGTATAGAGGTCGTAGGCGGATTCAATTATTCCAACATCCTCGCCAACCCGACCCTGCTCAACATCTCCCGCCTGCTGGGGCTCGAGCTTGCTGCGGACCCCGCCCAATCCTCGCGGATTGTTCACCATGTCCAGCTGGGGGCCGCGTCAACCCAGCGCGTTGTCGACCTGTTGCAACCTTCGACACTCCTGGTGGTGACCAGTACCCGGGATGAACTTCTGGTCATGTTGTCAACCCTGTACCACATGCCGGAATTTTACGAAAAAATTTGCGGCATGGTGATTACGGGGGTGGCACCCGTGTCCGAAATCACCCGAAAAATCATAGACGACAGCGGCATTCCCTATCTGCGTTGTCCGCAGCGCACCACCGCTGAAATTTTCTCGACACTTGAGAATTACGTGTCAAAAATCACCGCCGAAGATGAGGAGAAGATTGCTCTTGTTCAGCGGCTCGCAGAGGAAAATCTCGACTTTGAAGGTATCGACGGAGTTTTGTGACGCAATTTCTCAAAGGGGGGGGAGATGATCCAGGAACTGCAGCTTTGCGCGCAAATCGAAGAGGTCGTCCGTGATATCTATACCTTCCTGGCCGAGGGCGCTGAAACGCAGGATCTGGCCAGGTTCTGGCGGGATCTGGCCGATGACGAATCCGAACACATCAACCTGATCCGCTTCGCCTCCCGTCTCGATGATGTCGCCTTTGACGGGTTTGCCCGGTCGGCCGGGGAGCTCAGGGCTCTGCTGTTCAAGGCGCGCGACGTAAGTGACCTGGTTCAGGGAAGGATATGGCAGCTGCCGGACCTGGTAGACCTGCTTGCCAGCCTGGAACGCGAGTTCATGGTTTTGCATGCCGCCTTGATGGCGCGCTTCGTTGATGATGCCATGAGACGTCTGTTCGAGCAGCTCGGCCAGGGGGATGAAAAGCACCTCGCGCGGCTGGAAAGCCTTGCCGGTGAACTCCGTGCCGGAAACGACGACACCTGAATTCAGGCTATATAGGCCTCGGTTACGTACCTGCGCATCATGACGTGGGTATTGAAATAGTAGCCATTCTTGCCAATGGCGTTCTTCATGACCCTGATCCAGCCGGTCCGGTCTCCATAGTACAGGGGCATAATGACCTGCTCCAGTTTGCGATACAGATCAGTGGCATCTGTTGGCGACGCATCCATCTCGGGTCTGACATCCTTTGGCTCCGGCCCGATGCTCCAGCCTGTTACTCCCTCAATGTGCCCCTCGATCCACCAGCCATCCAGGACACTGAAATTGGGTACTCCGTTCAGGGCGGCCTTCATGCCGCTGGTGCCCGAAGCCTCCAGGGGGCGAATCGGATTGTTGAGCCAGAGGTCGACGCCCGGGATCAGTCGATAGGCTACCTCCATGTTGTAGTTCGGCAGGTAGACCGCCCGGATGCGGTCGCCGTATTTGCGGATGTTGTTGACGATGTTGCGGATAATTTCCTTGCCCGGTGTGTCCTTCGGGTGCGCCTTGCCGCCGAAAACCAGCTGCAGACGCCCGCCGGCAATGTCGATCAGCCGCTCGGGATCGCTGAAGATCAGGTCGCCGCGCTTGTAGGCCGCCGCCCGGCGGGCAAAGCCGATGGTCAGAACCTCGGGGTCGAGCTCGACGCCGGCTGTCTCCCGGATGTATTGGAACAGGTAGGCCTTGGCGCCCATGTGCGCCTCCCAGATGTCACGATCGGGAATGAGATCGACCCGGACCAGCATTTCCGGCTCATTGGCCCAGCCGGGCAGGTACCGGTCGAACAGGTTGACAAAATAGGGAGAGACCCAGGTAAACGGGTGAACACCGTTGGTGATGGCATGGATTTCGAAACCGGGGAAAAGTGCCTTTGATACCTCTCCGTGTTTTTTGGCTACGCCGTTGACGAACTCCGACAGGTTCATGGCCAGAAGGGTGGTGTTCAGCTCGTCCTCGCCTGCCAGCTGTTTTAGCAGCGTTTCCGGCACGGGGGATCCCATGATTCGTCTGACCATCTCCCAGGGGAAGCGGTCATGGCCGGCCTCGACAGGGGTGTGGGTGGTGAAGACGCACCGCCGTGACACCTCGGTCGTGTCCCAGGCAAACAGGTTGTCCCAGCGGTCCCTGACATGGCTGCGGCAGTGGTTGAGCAGTTCGAGGGTCAGCAGGCTGGCGTGCCCCTCGTTCATGTGATATTTGCGGATATCAAAGCCAAGCGCCCTGAGAATGCGGTAACCGCCGATGCCGAGAACGATTTCCTGCTTGAGGCGGTATTCGAGGTCGCCGCCGTAGAGGTGGTCGGTAAGGCGCCGGTCGGCGTCGGCATTGCCGGGGATGTCTGTATCGAGAAAGAGGACCGGGACCACCCCGCCGGTCGGGCTTTTGACCCGGTAGAGCCAGGCCTGGACCTTGACGTCCCGCTCCTCAATGGCAACGAGCGTCTTGACCGGCAACAGTTCCATGTGGTCCTCGGGGCGCCATTCCCGCGGGTGTTCGTGCTGCCATCCCGAGGCGTCGATAGTCTGGCGGAAATAGCCCTTGCGGTGGCACAGCGTCACCGCGACCACGGGCACCTTCAGATCCGCAGCACTCTTGATCGTGTCGCCGGCCAGGATGCCGAGACCGCCGCTGTAGGTCGGCAGGTCCTGGGTCAGGCCGATCTCCATGGTAAAGTAGGCAATACGTTCGCGCTGTGTGTAAACCTTCCAGTCTTCCATGGCTGTCCTCCGGGCCTGTTTCGATGCTGGATAAGCATAGCAGGTCGACGGTGACTTTAAAGGGGAGCTGTGGCAAGTCTTGTCTTGCTTTCGGTGTAGCGTTTATGGAACAGTGTCGGCTGAACCACCGCGGGGGATTTCATGTACCTGAAGCATTTCGGTTTCGACAGAAAACCCTTCAATATCACTCCCAATCCCGATTTTATCTTTCTGAGCGAAACGCATCGGGAGGCCTTTGCCCACCTGTTGTACGGTATCCGCAACCGGGCCGGATTTATCGTGCTGACAGGGGAGGTGGGCACCGGGAAAACTACTGTTCTTCGAACCCTGCTCAACCAGCTTGACGAACAGGTTCACAAGGTTGCCCTGATTTTCAACCCGGCTCTTTCTTCGGTCGAACTGCTGCGCAACATCCTGAGGGAATTTGGGCTTCAACCGGAGAGTGACAGCCTGGACGATCTGCACCATGCCCTCAACCGTTACCTGCTTGAGCAGAACCGTTCCGGGCACACGGTCGTCCTGATTATCGATGAGGCCCAGAATCTTGCGCCGGAAGTCCTGGAGCAGATCCGCCTGCTGTCGAATCTGGAAACCGAAACCGACAAGCTGATCCAGATCGTACTGGTCGGCCAGCCCGAGCTCGACCGGATGCTCGAACGTGATGATTTGCGCCAGCTACGGCAGCGGGTAACGGTCAGGTACTGCCTTGCCAGTATGTCGGACGAGGATTCCGTGCGCTACATCCGCCACAGGCTCGCAAAGGCCGGGGGACGGGAGGACCTGTTCGACGCCGTCAGCTTCAGGTTGATTCTTAAGGAGTGCGGCGGAAACCCCCGCCTGATCAACATCCTCTGCGACCGGTCCCTTCTTGCTGCCTACGCCGGGGAAGCCGACCGGGTCCATGCCTCTCATGTCCGCCAGGCGCTCGGGGAGCTCTGGCGGCATCCGGGAACGGAGCCTTTCCCGGCACGTAGGCGCCTGGTTCCCGCACTGCTGCTCTTGCTCTTCTTCCTCGCCCTGGGGCTGTTGCTTGCAGAACGGGGGCTGGTCAGAATCCCGGGGCTGTCTGGCGAGGTCAGCGAGCCTCCGGTCGCCGCGAAAACATCGGCACAACAGCGGGATGATCCGGCATTGCCCGCTGGGCCTGCAGGATCGGCAGCCCAAAGAGGGGATATGGCGCCGAACAGTTCTGCCCGGGCATCTTTCCGGCAACTGGAGGAGCTGCGCGCGGCGCTTAAAAGGAACCAGGCTGCGCTCAGTCTTCTGCCGGCGGCCAGGCCGCTGTTACGGCTCTGGAAGGTTCCTGCCGATAACCTTGATCCTGATATCTCCCCGGCCGGTCTTGCCCGGCACTGTCGTCAGGCCGGGATCGATCTGAGCCAGTTCGATGGTGGGCTTGAACAGCTTCTTGCCTTTGATCGTCCGGTTTTGCTCGAACTGGTGCTACCAGGCACAGTTCGGCCACGCTATCTGGCTGTGACCGGCAGGCAGGGAGGTCGTATCGAGATCCGGCCCGGTATCGGCGACGTATTGAGCCTGTCCATTGGCGAACTCCGGGGATTGTGGAGCGGCCGGGCATACATCCCCTGGCGCAATTTTGACCGGATAGTTCTGGTTGGCAGGGCGGGACAGGCTGGAGAAGAGGTCCGCGATCTGCAGCTCCTGCTGCGCAAGGCCGGTTTCAGCGAAGTAAAGCCATCCGGGGTGTATGACCACCAGACCATCGAGGCTGTGACCCTGTTCCAGGCTCAGACAGGACTGGTCCAGGATGGTCGGGTCGGCCCACAGACCCTGATGCTCCTTTATCAGCGAGCCGGCTATCCGATCGTAAGTCTGGAAGGGAAGGGACAGGCATCATGAGTTCCATTCTCAAGGCCCTAAAGAAACTCGAGGAAGACAAGGTACGCTCAGGCGAGGTGCGGGTCGATATCGCAGCCGATATTCTGCGCGGACGCACCCGGGAAAAACATCACCGCCCCAGGGGCTGGTTCATTGTGCTGATGTGCATCTTCATGATTGCCATTGCCGGCGCAGCCTGGTTGTGGCTGAACCCGCCGACCGCTGACCAGGTCCCGGCCCCAGGCGGTCATTCAGCGCCTTCGACAATGGCTGAACAGGCTGCTGTTCCCAGTACGGAACAGCAGAGATCGTTGCCGGGCCCGCCCTCCCGGCCAACGGAGGGGCCAACGCGGCAGATGGCCGCCGTCCCGGAACCAACAGCGGTGCCGCCGCTCGAAACGTTGCCGGACGACAAGCCTCTGCCGGAACTGCAATTGAGCGGGATTGTCTTTCAGGCGGATCCGGCCAGTCGCATGGCCATAGTCAATGACCTGCCGGTCATGACCGGCGGTGTGGTCGACGGCTGGGTTCTGGAGCGCATCGACGCCGACCAGGTCCATTTCGTCCGTGATGGCGTCCGGATCGGGGTCAGAATCGAGGAGGACGGCCGGTCAACGGTTTTCAGAGAGGCGGTAGAAGATCGGCCACGGGAATAATCCCTTCCCGCACGATTGGAATGCTGATGCTGCTCCAGGCCGGACCGCCGACATCGAGACTCCCCTCGAGGCGGTAATCGACCTCTTTGGCACCGCGCAGGCTTTTCGACAGGCTCAGCAGGGTCAGGTAGGAGGCACTCAGGTCGATATCAACGTAACCGCGTCCCCCGGCCGCTATGGAAACCGGTTTCAGGCTGTTCCCTTCGGCAATTCGGCGTCCTGCCAGAAACAGGCGATAATTGGCGCCGTCAATGGCCAGCGCGTAGGGATTGGGGTTGTGCAGTTCGAGCCGGGCGATAACGCGGGCATGGGACAGGTTCAGGTCGGCCAGTTCCAGAGCCGCCAGGCTGACCTGCGGTTTTTGCGGTTTGAGCCCTGCACACCCGGCAACGACCAGGACAGCGAACCACCAGAACCATCTGGGAATGTGTGACATATTCCGTCTCCAGCGTGTGAGACACATTGAATGCGGCATCCTGTTGCGTCAAGCATATCACGGTGCCGGTTTTTCGCAGGAGGACTCCCCTTGAATATCAAAGGACATCCGGCCATAAAATTGGCGGCCCTGGGGTGGACCCTGGCCATTGTCGCTCTCGCCTCCGACGGCGCTTCAGGCGGGCCAGACCTGTTTGCCGGGCAGGACAAGGTTCTGCATGCCGGGGCATTTGGCCTGCTCGCAGTGCTTTATGGCCTGGGCTGGCCCGATGCGGAGGACAGACCGCGGCGTTGGCTGACAGCCTCTGGTTGTTTCCTTTTCGGCGTGCTGATCGAAATCGGGCAGTTGCTGCTGACCAGGACACGCAGTGCCGAGCTGCTTGATCTGGCAGCGGACCTGGTCGGAATTGTGGCGGCAGTGGTGTTGCTTCCGTACCTCTTTCCCACCCGCCCCCGGGAGACTGCGGCATGACGACCCTTGATCTGGCCACCGCAGTCGGACGTGGGCCGGTTCTGACTGTCAACCGGCGGCTGAGCGCCTGGCTGGTTGAAGAGCATGATCGGCACATGGTCTCGATGGGGGCCCTGGTCTGGGAGCGACCGGACATTCTTCCCTTCGGCGCCTGGCTTGCTTCCCATCTGGGGTCCCTCGGACTGGAAACCCGTGTGCTGAGTGCCGGCCAGCATCGGCTTCTGTGGGAGCGGGTCATTGCCGAAGACTGCGCCGGAAAGCATCGCGGCCTGATCGGGGTTGCCAGTTGCGCCAGGCTGGCCCAGGAAGCCCAGAAGCTGCTGGCTGATTTTCGCTGCGACATCGATTCCGACCGGGACAGCGAAGACGTACGCGCCTTTTTGCGCTGGCGCGCCGATTGGGAGCGGCGTGCCCGGGGTAGTGACTGGCTCGGACCGCACCAGATCCCGGGCCTGGTTCTGGAGGGTTTTCGTTCCGGACACCTTCAGGTTCCCGAATGCCTCACCCTGGCGGGGTTTGACACGGTTGATCCAGTCATCCGGGAGTTGTTGGCGGTCCTGGAGGGGCATGGCTGCACGGTCACCAGGCTCGAACTGGCCGGTCCACAGAGTCAGCCGCGCGTGGTCGCTGCCGACGACCCGAACGATGAGGCCCACCGCTGTGCCATCTGGGTCCGACAATGCCTTGAACGCGATCCGGACGCGCGCATCGGCATCGTAGTGCCCCGCCTCGATGAGTACCGTTCCATGTTGGCCGAACATCTTGCCGCCGAACTGGACCCGGCCGGCTGCCTCGACCCGGTTCGGTCGTTACCGATCAATTTCTCGCTGGGGACCTCGCTGGCTGACGAAGGGGTCGTTCACCTGGCCCTTGCCCTTCTGGCCGTAGGACAGCAGGTGGAACTCGACAGGGTCGGCCTGCTGCTGCGATCTCCATTTTTGCGGGGCGGTCAGGCAGAGGGCGGCTCCAGGGCAGTTGTCGACCGGAATCTGCG
>RFIO01000123.1 GCA_003695205.1 Deltaproteobacteria bacterium | reverse complement strand
GGACGTCATGACTGTCTAAACCGCTTTCGCTTTCCGCTTAAACCTGTAACCCGGATTAACGCCCGGGTGAAAACCATTCTGTTCCAATCTATCTTAAAACTCCCACCGGAGTATCTTGCCTGTCAGGCTTGTTCCTGCCCGTCGACCTGTACGGCCTGCTCCAGCCGCTCGATCACTTTTTCGATCCGGTTCGGGTCGACCCCGCCCTGATTCTCGACCCGCTCCAGGTACTCCCCCGCCAGGTTGAGCAGGGCAAGGACCGTGACCTGATGGGTGTCGGCGGTCGGGGCCCTGGATGCCAAATCGGTCAGGCGCCGGTTGACGAAATCGGCGACCCGCGCCACCTTCTCGGGGTCATCGTCGCTGCGGACGCTGTACTGCTGTCCCAGTATGGTGACCTGGACGGTCTGTTTCACCCGGCCTCCACCCGGCGAAGGCCCGATCAGCCTTCCCCGATCAGGGGTTCGATCCGGGCCAGGATGGCATCGAGTTCGGCAGCCGTCTCCTCGCGCTCGCGCCGCAGACGGCTGTTTTCCTCGCGCAACGATTCGAGCTCCCCGCGCAACTGCTGGTGACGCGCGATCAACCGCTCAACCGTCTCTTCAAGGCGGGCAACCAGATCCGCCATCCCGACCTCCCGCACCGCCCGATGCTATGCCGGGCAGGCTTAACCTGTCAAAAAAGTTTAGAAAACTGCCCGGAACAAGTCAACAGCTATTCCGGCATGTCGAACAGGGCCCGCACAAACAGCTCCGGATCGAAGGGGCGCAAATCGTCGATCCCCTCGCCGATGCCGACAAAACGGACCGGCAGTTTCAGGTCGTTGGCGATGGCAACGACGATGCCGCCGCGGGCGGTGCCGTCCAGCTTGGTCAGGGCCAGGCCGGTCACTTCGACCGCCTCCTTGAACAGGCGCGCCTGCACCAGGGCATTCTGCCCGGTGGTGGCATCGAGGACCAGCAGGGTCTCGTGCGGCGCTCCCGGAATTTCCCTCTCGAGCACCCGGCGCACCTTCTTCAGCTCCTCCATCAGGTTGACCTTGGTGTGCAGCCGACCGGCGGTAT
>RFIO01000122.1 GCA_003695205.1 Deltaproteobacteria bacterium | reverse complement strand
CGGCCGAAAGTTTAGCAGTCATTGGTTGACCTGCAAGATAGCAAGGTCGATGCCAGGTTTGCAAGGACTAATTCAAATCTCCAAAGTCTTTTTTTTACTGGGTTTTTCCCGGACAAGCTTCAAACGCCCTGTGTCCAGGCTCATCGGGGTGACCATCCCTGTCACCGCCGTTGCGCTTAATCGTCACCGTCTGTTTCCTCATCGTCACCAAGTCCGAACTTGGCCAGCCGGTAACGAATCGACCGAAAAGAGATGCCCAGAAGTTCGGCCGCCTTTTTGCGCACTCCTCCGGTGCGGTCGAGTGCCTTGAGCAGTATATCCTTTTCGATCTCCGCCAGATGGGCCTCAAGATCCAGGCCGTTCTCGGGGATTTCCGTCAGGCCGCCGGATACCGCGGGGCCGGTGCGCAGCATCTGTTCAGGCAGACAATCGCACCCGAGCGGCCCCTCCCCGGTTCCGAGTACGGTGCAGCGTTCGACCACGTTCTCCAGTTCACGGATATTGCCGGGCCAGGTGTAGTCGAGCATGCGCCTCATCGCCTCGTCATCCATTTCGGGCATGGGCCTGCCGGTATACTTTTCAAAGAAATGGTTGATCAGGATCGGGATATCCTCGCGCCGCCTGCGAAGAGGTGGCAGGTCGATACGGATGACATTGAGACGGTAAAAGAGGTCCTCGCGAAAGCGGCCTTCGCTCACCTCGCTCTCGAGATCCTTGTTGGTGGCGGCGATCACGCGCACGTCGACCGGCAGGTTCTTGGTGCCGCCGACCCGGCGGATTTCCCGGTCCTGCAGCACCCGCAGCAGCTTGACCTGCATCATTGGCGGCAACTCGCCGATCTCATCGAGAAACAGGGTGCCGCCGGCCGCAACCTCGAACAGGCCTTCCTTGCGCTGGGTGGCGCCGGTGAAGCTTCCCTTCTCATGGCCGAACAGTTCGCTCTCCAGCAGGTTTTCCGGAATGGCGCCGCAGTTGATGGGGACAAAGGGTTCGTTGGCGCGGTCGCCGCTGAAGTGAATGGCGCGCGCCACCATCTCCTTGCCGGTACCGCTTTCGCCGGTGATCAGCACGTTGACCCGACTGGCGGCGACCTTCTCCACCAGGTCGAAAACCTGCTGCATCGCCTTGCTCTTGCCGATCAGGTTGTGGAACGAATAGCGATCGCTGAGCTGCTGGCGCAGTTTG
>RFIO01000121.1 GCA_003695205.1 Deltaproteobacteria bacterium | reverse complement strand
GCTGTTGCGCTCCGGCTGGCCTGAACTGGCAGGGGAGGGGTACGCCCTGGTCGATCCCATGTGTGGTTCGGGGACCTTCCTGGTCGAAGGTGCGCTGATGGCCCTGAACCGTGCACCCGGCCTGTCACGGGCCGGTTTCGGTTTCGAAGCCTGGCCGGGACATCGGCCGGAACTGTGGCAGGACGTCAGGCACGAGGCGGAACAGGCGGCGGTATCGGCAAAAGACATGACACCGCAGATTGTCGGTTTCGATGCCGACCCGGAGGCCGTGGCGACCGCACGGGCCAATCTGCGCGCCGCCGGGCTGGAATCCGTTGTGCGGATCGAGCACTGCCCGGTTGAAGAGCTGAACCGCTCCCGACTTCCGGCAGGACCCGGACTGCTGGTATGCAATCCCCCCTACGGCGAGCGGCTCGGTGACATCCTCGCGCTGCGTGTGCTCTATCGGCAGCTGGGTCGGGTCTGGCGTGATCTTGAAGGCTGGCGCGCCGGCCTTCTGACCTCCGAGGAGGACCTGGCCCGGGCGACCGGCTGGCGCTCCGGCAGGAGCAACGCCCTGCGCAACGGTCCCATCGACTGCCGCTACTACCAGTTCGACCTGACCCCCGAACAGTATCGCGGCGATGCCGACCCGGTGCGCCAGCGCGCCGAAAAAGACGGGACCATGCTCGGCAACCGCGTTCGCAAGAACCTCAGGCGCCTTGCCGGCTGGCGCAAGCGCGAGAACATCGCAGCGTGCCGTATCTACGACCGTGACATTCCCGAATTTGCCCTGGCCGCCGACCTTTACCAGGACAGGCTGCATCTGCAGGAATTCCGGCCGCCGGCCGGCGTTGATGAACGCCTGGCCCGCGCCAGGCTCGAGGTCGCCGTCGAGGTATTCAGCCGCGAACTCGGCATCGCCGTCGACCATGTCGTCTGCAAGGAAAGGCGCCGCCAGAAGGGCCTCGACCAGTACCGGGCCGGCGGCGAAAAGGGAGAACGGCTCACGGTGGTCGAAGACGGCCTGAAATTTCTGGTCAACCTGACCGACTACCTCGACACCGGTCTGTTTCTCGACCACCGCCCGGCGCGCCGGCTGGTGCGTGAACAGGCCAAGGGCAGGCGCTTTCTCAACCTGTTCTGCTATACGGGGTCGGCGACGGTCCATGCCGCCGCCGGCGGTGCCCGGGAAACCGTCAGTGTCGATCTTTCCAATACCTACCTCGACTGGGCGCGCGACAACCTGAAACTCAACGGCTTTGGCGATGCCAGACGCCACCGGCTGGTGCGGGCCGACTGCCTCGACTGGCTCAGACGCGAGCGGGGGCAATTCGACCTGATCTTCTGCGACCCGCCGACCTTCTCCAACTCCAAGAAGATCCAGGGAACCTTCGATGTCCAGCGCGACCATGTCGATCTGCTCAGGCGCCTGCGTGAGCGCCTGGCGCCGGGGGGGCTGCTCATCTTCAGCTGCAACCGGCGCGGGTTTCGCCTCGACCCGCAGGTTTCGACCCTGTATGACGTCGAGGACTGGACCGAGGCCTCGCTGCCGCCCGATTTCTCCCGGCGGCCATTCGCGCATCAGTGCTGGCTGCTGCGCCGCGGAGAAAAGCTTGACGCCGGTCAAGGCAAACGGACATCGAGAGCTGGCAGAATGCCCGGCAGGAGGTGACCTGTGCCCGGAATCGTTTCTGCCGTTCTTGTTCTGATGACCCTGCTGTTGCCCGCTGTGTCCCGGGCGGCACCGACCATCGACTGTCACTGCTTTCGCGACCGTTCCTTCGATCCCGCCCGACCGACGGCGAGCAACGACTACATTCTCGCCACCAGCCGCAATTCGATGCTGGCATCGGTCTACGGCGTCCACAAAAAAGAGATCGTCAGGGCGCGTATGTCCGGTACTTCGGCGCTCGATCTCTGGATCGCCCTCGACCTGGCCCGGACAACCGGTCAGCCTGTGGCCATGTGGCTGGAACGCAGGGCCAGATCGGACAGCTGGCAGCAGGCGGTGCGGCAGCAGAAGGTCAAGACCGCCTGGGCCGACCGGCTTGACAAGGACAGGCAACAACTCTACGACCGTATCGTTGCTCTGACCCTGCGAGTTGACGACGCGGTGGTCCGTTCGCTCAGGGCAGACGGGGCCGACGATCGCGAACTAGTCGCCGCGCTGGTGCTGGCGCCGCTGCTGCGGGAGACGCCCGTCAAGCTGTTGCGCCAGGTGCGTGCCAACGGTGGCAGCTGGGGGGCGCGCCTGCACGGGGCCGGCATCAGCCCTACCGATATCGGTTCGCAGGTGGCTGTCCATGTGACCAGAGAGGGACTGGACCGACCGACGCGATAGATGCAACCCGGAGGAGTTTGATGCCGACGCTCGAACAGGTACGCGATTACCTTTCCCGTTTTGACCTGAAGGTGCTGGAGTACGACCAGGCCACGCCCACCGTTGCCGATGCCGCCCGTGTTGTCGGCTGCAGTGAAGCCGAAATCGGCAAAACCCTGCTGTTTCGCGTCGGCGAGACTCCCGTTGCCGTTCTGGCCGCCGGCGACCGCAAAGTCGCTTCCGGCCGGCTCAAGGCCGCGGCCGGCTTGAGCGGCAAGGTGCGCATGGT
>RFIO01000120.1 GCA_003695205.1 Deltaproteobacteria bacterium | reverse complement strand
TGGCCGAAGTGGTCGGATTCAAGGGAGAACGGGCTCTGCTGATGCCCCTGGGCGAACTGCGCGGGCTGGGGCCGGGCAGCCTCATTCGCGTCCTGCGCGACCGAGCCAGCCTCGCCGTCGGCGATGCCCTGCTCGGACGGGTCGTCGACGCCATGGGAAATCCGATTGACGACCTGCCCTTCCCTGATTGCGACCGTGAGATGCCGATCTACGCGCTGCCGGCCGGTCCCCTTGAGCGAGACAAGATCGAGCAGCCGCTCGAACTCGGCGTGCGGGCCATCGACGGCCTGCTGACCTGCGGCATCGGCCAGCGCATGGGCATCATGGCTGGATCCGGCGTCGGCAAATCGGTTCTGCTCGGCATGATGGCCCAGCACACCTGCGCCGATGTCAACGTCATCGCCCTGATCGGCGAACGCGGCAGGGAGGTCAGGGAATTCATCGAGCGCGACCTCGGGCCCGAGGGCCTGGCCCGTTCCGTCGTTGTCGTCGCCACCTCGGATCAGTCTCCCCTTCTGCGCATGCGCGGTGCCTTCGTCGCCACCACCATCGCCGAATATTTCTGTTCCCAGGGCAAGAACGTGCTTCTGATGATGGATTCGGCGACCCGATTCGCCATGGGCATGCGCGAGGTCGGCCTCGCCATCGGTGAACCCCCGACAACCAAGGGCTACACGCCGTCGGTCTTCGCCACCCTGCCCAAGCTGCTGGAACGGGCAGGCAATTTCAGGGGTCAGGGAAGTATCACCGGCCTGTACACCGTGCTGGTCGAAGGCGACGACATGAACGACCCGGTAGCCGATGCCGTCCGCTCCATCCTGGACGGTCATATCGTCCTCTCGCGGGATCTGGCGGCGCGTAATCATTACCCGGCCATCGACATTCTCACTTCGGCAAGCCGGGTCATGAGGGAAATTGTCTCGCCGGAGCATCAGAAGGCCGCAGGCTGGATGCGCGAGATGCTGGCGACCTACCGCGAGGCCGAAGATCTGATCAACATCGGTGCCTATGTCGCCGGCAGCAGTCCCAAGATCGACCAGGCGATTGCCCGCATCGACCAGATCACCGCCTTTTTGCGCCAGGGTATGGAGGAATGCTGCCGTCTTGACGAAACCTGCCGTCAGCTGACCGAAATGCCGGACCAGGAAGCGCCCAAGACAGCGGCCGTCCAGGTTCCGCCCGCCAATCCTGCCGAGGCCTACAATTGAAAGGATCTGAATGATGGCTGACAACTTCCGACTCCAGACCCTGCTCGACTACCGCGACCTGCGCGAACGCCAGGCCAAACAGGAGCTTGCCGCCGCACTGCAACAGCAGGAGGCCGTTCTCGTGGAAATCCACCGCATGCGTGCCGAACTTGACTGTCTGTGCCGCGATTTTGTCCGACGCCAGGCCGAAGGCCTGCCGGCCTGCGAAATCGAACTGTTCCAGTCCAGTATCCAGTTGCGG
>RFIO01000119.1 GCA_003695205.1 Deltaproteobacteria bacterium | reverse complement strand
TTGGTCATGGCCGCTTCAGAACCGGTTTGAGAAAACAGTCGATGAGCGAATCGTTGCGGTCATTAAACCACAGCTGAAGCGTTTGTCCAACGACCCGTAAGCCTGGCTCAATCCAGTTGATCGACAAGTACGGTGATACCTCCCGGGAAAGGGTCAATCATGTGGTAACGCATGATCGAGTCTAGATGCTTTTTCTCCAGTACGGTCCCTTCCTTGAGCAGCATCAGCCCCGATCCGCTTGCCAGGTTTTCAGCCAGCACCATTCCAGGTCTAAGCTCAGGCGGTTTGAGGATCGCACCGACCCTGTCACCGGAACAAACCATTTGGCCGTAATGTTCAACCACAGGCTGTCTGACAAAACGGAAAAGATACGGGTCGAACCGGCTGCCGAGCTGGTCTTCGACCTTGCGCAGGGCGGCCTTGATGCTGGCCAGATCAGATCTGCCGGACAAATGGTGGTCAATGCCATCGGCCAGGGCGATAATACGGGCGCCGAGAGGAATTTTTTCTCCCGCGAAGCGGTCCGGTCCGCCGCCCCCGTCAAACCATTCGTGATGGTGGCGCACCAGGAGTCCGGCGGGGCGCAGCCGTTCAATCTTGTCGATGGCCAGCTGCCCGAGGACGGGATGGCGCATGTAGCGGGCCAGATCGTCCCCAGCCAAATCATCCTGGGTCTTGCCCAGAAGAGGCTGCGGCAGCGCCACTTTGCCAATGTCATGCAGAAGGGCCGCATCGACGATGGTCTCGACCTCCTCATCGGGCAGGTCCAGCGCCCGGGCCATGGCTTCGGAGATGGCAGCGACATTGTTGGCATGGCCGCTGGCCTTGGGATCACGCTGCTCCACCAGGGTCGACAGAGCCTCGATGGTGCCGCGCAGGGCCCATTTCAGGCCGCTGTTCTGGTCGGCGAGCAGCTCGTTTTTCTGCCGGATTTCGGCGGTCTGTTCCAGGACACGTTTTTTCAGATTGGCGTTCCAGGCCGCCAGTTGTTCGTTTTTTTCCTCGATCACCTTCTGCAGATGCCGGTTTTCCAGCAGCAGGCGGTAACGTTCGAGTTCGCCGCGCACTATCTGCAGCAGTTCGTCGTTGTCCCAGGGTTTTTTGATGTAGCGGCAGGCGCCTCCCTCATTGATGGCGGCCATGGCGGCCTCGATGTCGGCGTAGCCGGTAAGCACAATGCGGGGAACATCTGGGGCCTGTTCGCGGGCTCGGGCGAGAAATTCGGCACCGGACATCTGCGGCATGCGCTGGTCGGAGACAATCAGTCCGATATTCTCCTCGGTTTCCAGCACACTGAGCCCCTCGGCACCGGAGTTGGCCGTCAGAGTTTCGAACTCTTCGTCGATGGTCAGCCTGCGCAGGGACGAGAGGACATTGGCCTCATCATCGACGAACAGGATTTTCAGGTCGCTCAACTTTGGGACATCAGGCATAGCCGCTCTCCCAGGTCGTCTTTCTCATCGCCACGACAAGGACAGTTACCGGACAGGTCAGCCACCCCCAGGACAATCCCTTCCTGCTCTCCAGACCTCAACCGTGTCAGCCAAAACCGCAGTTCCCTGTCTCCAAGCAGGACATCTCCGTGGCGGCAACTATCGTCATGAAAGGACTCCATCAAAGCACAGACCTGCTGGGGGAGGGTTTCGAGGTAAACATTGCCGACGACGAATTCATCCTCGAGCCCCATCAGGCTCATGGCGGCCCTGTTGGTGCGTACGATTATGCCGTCAACATCCAGCCCGACAACACCAATCGGCAGAGCATCCAGAACGGTTTGAGAGATCTGAAGAGCCTGATTTCGCATCATGAGCTCTTCGGCTCTTTTCTCGACCATATGCTCAAGGTTGTCGTTCAGTTCCTTCAGCTCGGCATTGCTCTTCCGCAACTTCTCAAGCAGTTCCCGGTTTTCCTTCTGCAGGTAGTAATGTTCCAGTGCAGCGTGAAGGGTCACTTTCAACTCATCATCGTTCCAGGGCTTGGGAACGAACTTGTAGATCTCCCCTTCGTTGATGGCGGCAACAATGCAGGCGGCATCGGCATAGCCGGAGAGGACAATACGAATGGTGTCGGGCCATCGCTTGCGAACCTGGCCGAGAAAATCGACCCCGTTCATGCCGGGCATGCGATAATCGCTGATGACCAGCTGAATCTCTTCTTCCCGCCCAAGAATCTCCAGTCCCTCGGCTGCCGATTCGGCCGTCAGAATCTCCCATTCATCGTCGATAAACATGCGCCGCAAGGCCTTGAGCACGTTGCGTTCGTCATCGACACACAGGATGCGTATGTCGCTGCTGGCCAATTTCTGCCTGATCTCCATGGTCCCCCTCTCTGCGGGTGTCATTGTCCCCCGTCTGCCTTCTCATCCCCATCCGGATCCGGAGCCCCGGACAGTGGCAGGTAGATAAAAAAGCTGGTTCCCACACCAACCTGACTTTCGATTTCGATTCGTCCGCCGTGCTTGTGCACGATGTCCCAGGAGATGCTCATGCCAAGCCCTGTCCCCTTGCCGACCTCTTTGGTGGTGAAAAAGGGTTCAAAAATCTTTTCACGGATCTCTTCGGGTATACCGCAGCCGTTGTCCTGGATATGCACTACCAGTTGATCGTTGTCGACAAAGGTGCGCACCCAGATATCCCCCTGGGTTTCAATCGCCTGGGCGGCATTGAGCAGTATGTTCATGAAAACCTGGTTGAGCTGCTGCGGGTAGCAGCGGATGCGGGGCACATCGCCGAGCTCTTTGTGCAATGTGGTTTTGTACTTGAGTTCGTTCCAGACGATGTTGATGGTGCTTTCCAGGCATTCATTGATGTCGGCCTCGGTGTACTGGGACTGGTCGACCCTGGAAAAGCTCTTGAGGTTCTGAACGATGGTGCGCACCCGGTCGGCGCCATCGACAGATTCTGCAAGCAGATCGGGGATGTCTTCGAGCAGGTAGCTGATCTTGCAACTTTTGCGCAGCTGGTTCAGTTCATCCCTGCGCTCTTCAGGCAGCGCATCGCAGGCCTTTTCCATTTCCTCAAGGTAGGCCCTGAGCTTGTCGACATACTTGCCCAGGGTGGTCAGGTTGCTGCGAATGAAACCGACCGGATTGTTGATCTCGTGGGCTACTCCGGCGGCGAGCTGACCGATGGAAGCCATTTTTTCATTCTGAAGCAGCTTGGTCTGTGCCATCTTCAGATCATCGAATGCCTTTTGCAGCTTTTGTGTACGTTCCGCCACGCGCACTTCGAGCTCGTCATTCAGGGCAAGCAGCTGTTCCTCGGCGATACGGTGGTCGGTGATATCAAAAGCGCTGCAATTGATCAGCAGCAGGTCCTCCCCCTCCGCCCGCGGAGCCCCGGTCACCTGCATCCAGCGGTAGCTGCCATCGGCCCGCCGAAGGCGCATCTCATCCGAACGGGTCTGTCCTTTGGCCGCCGCCTGCAGCAATGAAAGAACCCTGCCCCTTTCCTCTTCGTGAACAACCGTTTCCAGACGAACGCTTTGGTCACACCCGGTGAATTCTTTCCAGCTGCGATTGCCATAAGTCACCTGGCCGTCGGGATCCAGCTCCCAAATCAGCGCGGGTACGGCATCGGTCATGGCGATAAAGCGTTGGTCAGCATTGTGCTGCATCCGCCAGGCGCGCTGCCGTTCCAGGTTGGCGCTGATGAATTCTCCCGCCATGCGCAGCAGCCTGGCTTCCGTATCGGTCCAGTGACGTTCCGAACGAACCGCATCAACCCCGATAAAACCGGACAGGCTTCCGTCGAGCAGCAACGGCACCACCAGCAGCGCCTTGATCTCCTGAACCTGCCAGTGGACCTGCTCCACCCTGGCCTCCGGAGGCAAATCGGCAACGGAATCGACGGGAACCGGCACCTGATCCAGCATCCGCTTCCAGAACCAGGGCAGTTCGTTTACCGGGATCTTTTGCAGATTGGCTATTTCCGGCTGGCAGTGATTCGAAATCCACTCGTGGGAATTGCTGATGGTCAGAGTCTGTTCATCAAAACGGAACAGATAGCAGCGATCGACATCAAGAAAATGTCCTATCTCGGCCAGGGCAAAATCAATCCCTTCGTCAATCCGGGCGGACGGCAGCGACAGCAGCC
>RFIO01000118.1 GCA_003695205.1 Deltaproteobacteria bacterium | reverse complement strand
CCGAGGAGTCCTTGCCGATGGAGTAGAGCATCACCGGGTTCTCGAACTCGGCCGCCACTTCGCGCATGATGTGGATACTTTCGGCTTCCAGCCGCTTCAAGTGCGTCATGTCCTTCCCTTCTTTCTTTTTGCCTTTGCCCTTTAACCCTGCCTGTGCAGGCCGCATTCCTTGTGTTCCGGATTTTCCCACCACCAGCGCCCGGCGCGGATATCTTCGCCTTCTGCCACCGCCCGGGTGCAGGGGGCGCAGCCGATGCTCGGGTAACCTTTACGATGCAGCGGGTGCACCGGCAGACGCCGCTGTCGGGCGTAGTCCCACAGGTCGGCATCGCCCCAGTTGTAAAGCGGGTTGACCTTGACGATGCCGCCGTGGGCCAGGTCGCGTTCGATCGGCTCGATGGCCGCGCGGGTGACGGCCTGGGCCCGGCGCATGCCGGTCACCCAGCCGGAAAGAGGAGCCAAGGCGCGCCTGAGCGGTTCGACCTTGCGAATGGCGCAGCACTCGTGCCGGTTCTCCAGACTTTCCCGAAAAGAAAAGAGCCCCTTGTCCCGTTCCAGTTGCTGAACGGCTTCGGTCCGGGGGAAGAACCAGTCGATCTTCAGCTCAAACCGCTGGCTGACCGATTCGGCGGCGATATAGGTCTCCTCGGGCAGCCGGCCGGTGTCGATGGCGAAGACCTCAAGGGGCAGCTTCGCCTGCCGGGCCAGGTCGATTACGGCAACGTCCTCGATGCTGAAGGAACAGGCGAGGGCGACCCGGCCGTTCGCCCGCAGGAAGCCTTCCTGTAGCAGGCCGATGGCCTGCTGGATCGGTGTGCCGATCTTTTGCGCGGTGCTGTTCATGGCTGTTCCCTGTCAGATGGTGTATTCCGGCTCTTTTTGCCTGCCGAAGGCGATGCGGTTCCAGATGCGTTCGTGTGCGACGTAAATGAAGATTTTCAGCAGGGTGTCGGCCAGCCCGAGCTTGGCGGCGAAGCCTGCTTCACCGGTAATCAGGTAGGCCAGGGCGGCGGTGATGCAGGTGGCGACCAGGCGCCAGGAGACGGCCTTGGCCAGGCTGCGTCGGGTGCTGTCCATCGGGTGATCCTCTAAAGTTGATTTAAAAGGTCGGAAAGAAAATAAATAAACACGAGTTAAAAAGTCAACAAAAAATACAAATAAAATACGACGAAATGCAGTAGAAAAGTTTCTGCCTTAAAAGTAGGCAACAAAAGTCCAAAAATGAGGCAAAGGCGAGAGGGGCTGTCGCATAACTGGCTGAAAATATTTGGATAGAAGGCTGGCCTGCTTGAGGCATGGTGCTTGAAAAGAATTCCCGGGTTGGCAACGGTGCCAATGAAAACACCTCGGGAGGTTCAGACGATGGAGTCTGGGGTTGTGTCGCTGCGTCACGGGGGTGACGTCCTGTTTCTGATGTTGGGCGCGGTCATGGTTTTTGCCATGCACGCCGGTTTTGCTTTCCTCGAGATCGGCTCGGTGCGGCAGAAGAGCCAGGTGAACGGCTTGGTCAAGATTCTCACCGACTGGTCGGTTTCGACTGTTGTCTACTTTCTTGTCGGCTATCCGCTCGCCTACGGCGTCGATTTCCTTTCGCCGGCCGGCAACCTGCTGGGCGACAACAACGGCTATGAGCTGGTGCGCTTCTTCTTCCTGCTCTGTTTTGCCGCCTGTATCCCTGCTATCATTTCCGGCGGCATTGCCGAGAGGGCCAAATTCTGGCCCCAGGTGTTTGCCGGCGCCCTCTTCGCCGCGCTGGTCTATCCGCTGTTCGAGTCGCTGATCTGGGGGCGCAACAGTGCCGGGCTGCAGGGCTGGCTGGAGCGGACCTTCGGGGCCGGGTTCCATGACTTTGCCGGCAGCGTGGTTGTTCATTCGGTCGGGGGCTGGCTGGCTCTTCCGGCCGTGATCGTACTCGGTCCGCGCCTGGGGCGCTGGGTGCGGGGCAAGAGCAAGGCGATCCCCATTTCCAACATCCCTTTCCTGGCCCTTGGCAGCTGGATTCTGGCCGTCGGCTGGTTCGGCTTCAATGTCATGAGCGCCCAGAAGCTGGAAGGTATTTCGGGACTGGTGGCGGTTAAT
>RFIO01000117.1 GCA_003695205.1 Deltaproteobacteria bacterium | reverse complement strand
GTGCGCCTGCGCCGCCGTCAGAGCCGCGAGGAGGAGAGCAGCCGCTCGCGCCGCCTGGTCGACATGATCAGCCGCCTGGCCAGGCTGGAGAATTCCCAGCACTTCTACCAGGGCGTGGTGGAAATGGCCGCCGAACTGGTCGATGCCACCAAGGCATCGCTGATGATGCTCGACACGGACCAGGAGCGCCTGCAGATCGTCGCCAGCATTGGCATGAACCGGCACCTGGCGCGCAACCTCAGGCTCAAGCGCGGCCAGGGCATCGCAGGCCAGGTCGCGGCAAGCGGCGCTCCGATACTGGTGCACGACCTCGACCAGGAACAGCGCCTCGGCCTGGAACGGCGACCGCGCTTCGCCACCCGGTCCTTCATCAGCCTGCCGCTCAAATGCGAAGACAAGGTCGCCGGGGTCCTCAACCTGAGTGACAAGTCATCCGGCGGAGCCTTTACCACCACCGACCTCGGCCTGCTGCAGGAATTTCTCCAGCACGCCGGCAGTCTCATCCGGCGTGCCGACACCCTGGAACGGGCCAACATGCTGGAAAAGCTCTCCTGGAACGACGGACTGACCGGTCTGCACAACCGCCGCTTCCTCGACCAGCGCCTCGAGGAGGAACTGAACCGCAGCAGCCGGCAGAAGCAGGAGTTCTCCGTGCTGATGCTCGACCTCGACCACTTCAAGACCTACAACGACCGGTGCGGCCATATCGCCGGCGACAAGGCCCTGAAAAAGCTCGGCCAGCTGCTCGCGCGCAATGCCCGGGAAATGGACACCGTGGCCCGCTACGGCGGTGAGGAATTCTGCATCCTGCTGCCCGAAACCGGCCCGGAACCGGCACGCATGGCCGCCGAGCGCATCCGTCACAGCATCGAGCGGGAACCCTTCTACCAGGAAGATGTCCTGCCTGGCGGCCGGCTGACCATCAGCATCGGCGTCGCCAGCTACCCGCGCGACGGCGACAACGCCGAAGACCTGCTCGACGCCGCCGACCGGGCCCTCTATCGGGCCAAGGAGCAGGGGCGCAACATGGTATCGGTCTTCGAAGCAAGCATGTCCCGCGACAAGATCGTTTTCATCTGACCCCTTGCCCCCGGCGCAGCCAGCCTCTACAATCGCACCTCCGGATTTCAGGAGGTGTTCCCTTGCAGACCAGCCGCATCATCCTCGCCTCGGCCTCGCCGCGCCGACGCGAACTTCTCGAACGTATCGGTATCCCGACCATTGTGGTTCCGGCCCACATCGACGAATCCGTTCTCGCCGACGAATCACCGGAGGAGCACGTCCGGCGCCTGAGCCGCGCCAAGGCCGAATGTGTGGCCGCAGGCATGCCGGAAGGCCGCTATTTCATCGGCAGCGATACCGTGGTGGTCCTCGAAGGCCGCATCCTGGGCAAGCCGGCCGACCGGGCTGAGGCGGCCGCCATGCTGCGCAGCCTGTCCGGCAACCGGCACCAGGTCTGGTCGGGATTTGCCATCCATGACCGCCGAGAGGGCAGGACCCTTGACGGGGCCGTCTGTACCGACGTCGAATTTCGCACCTTGAGCGCGCAGGAGATCGAAGGCTATATTGATACCGGCGAGCCGATGGACAAGGCGGGCGCCTACGCCATTCAGGGGATCGGCACCTTCATGGTGCGGCAGATCCATGGCAGCTACACCAATGTCGTCGGCCTGCCGCTGGCCGAATTGCTCGACGCCCTGGCGGAGCTGGGCGCCGGATATCCCTTCATGAACCGGGAGCAGCAGCCATGACCCTCACCGAGCGCCTCGAAGCCATCCGTGAACGGATAAACACCGCCTGCGCCCGCTGCGGCCGCAATCCGCAATCGGTGCGCCTGTTGGCCGTGAGCAAGAAGAAACCGGCCGGCGATATCCTGGCGGCTTTCAACGCCGGGCAGACGCTGTTCGGTGAAAGCTATGTCCAGGAACTGCTCGACAAGGCGCCGCAGGTCTCCGCCCCGGTCGAGTGGCACTTCATCGGCGGACTGCAAAGCAACAAGGTCAAGTACCTGGTCGGTCGTGTCAGCCTGATCCATTCGGTCGACCGTCTCTCCCTGGCCCGGGAGATCAGTCGCCAGTGGCAGAAAAAGGAGAGCGTGGCCGACATTCTCGTGCAGGTGAATCTCGGCGGTGAGGCGACCAAGCGCGGTGCCGGCGAGGATGAGGCGCTCGAGCTGATTCCGGCCATCGCCGAGCTGCCTGGAGTGCGCGTCCGCGGCCTGATGACCCTGCCCCCCTGGAATCCCGATCCCGAGCAGGTCCGCCCATACTTCGCCCGTCTGCGCGAACTGGCCGGTCAGGTTGCTGCCATGGGGCTTGAGAATGTCTTCATGGACGAGCTCTCCATGGGCATGAGTCATGATTTCGAAGCGGCCATCGAGGAAGGCGCCACCCTGGTGCGGGTAGGGACCGCCATTTTCGGCGAACGGACCTGAGCCCTGATGACCTTTTCCGGCCTGATCTTCGACCTCGACGGCACCCTGCTCGACTCCCTGCCGGATTTGACCCTGGCCGCCAATGTCATCCGCAACCGGCTCGGCCTTGAGCCGGTCGATGCCGACCGCGTGCGCGCCTGCGTCGGCGACGGCGCCCGCAAGCTGCTGGAGCGGCTGCTGCCCGAAGAGCTGTTCAGTGACGAGCGCCTGGCCCAGTTTCTGGCCATCTACCGCCAGCACCTGACCGACCAGACACGCCCCTTTGAGGGCATCCCCCAATTGCTGGAACGACTGAGCGGGCATCCCCGGGCGCTGATCACCAACAAACCGGTGGAGATGGCGCGAGAGATTCTCGACCGTCTCGACCTGGCCCGCCATTTTTCCGTGGTATTCGGCGGCGACAGTTTTCCGGAGAAAAAGCCCCATCCCCGCCCGTTGCTGGAGACGCTGAAACGGCTGGGCACCCCCGCCGCGACCACGCTGATGATCGGCGACCACCACACCGACCTGTACGCCGCCCGGGCCGCCGACATGCCCTTCTGCTTTTGCCGCTGGGGCTACGGCCACACCGACGGCGAGACTGCGGATTTTGAGGCTGGTTCGGTTGCGGACCTGGCCCGATTGCTCGGAGCGGACCTTTGATGTCCAGACGCCTCGGGCAGAAGGAGATTGCCCTCTTTTTCTTCCCCCTGCTGC
>RFIO01000116.1 GCA_003695205.1 Deltaproteobacteria bacterium | reverse complement strand
TGCCGGTTGAAAACCGTATCCGGGGCGTCATCTTTTCAATTGAGTTCGGGGCAGAACTTTGATTAGTGTTCGCGCAAAGCACGTCCATTTTTCTCCGGAAATGGGGAGCATGGACGCGTCGGCGCCGCAGCAGGATGCCCCCGCGGGGTCGAAGCCGACCTGCAAACCTTTTTGACGGCTGAATTCACATGGAACAGTGGCTGGAAACGGAAGATGGGCAGCAGTTTCCCCTGCAGGGGAACTGCTCGATCGGCCGTCTTCCTGAAAACACCCTGGCGATCAACGACAAGGAAGTCTCCCGTCGCCATGCTCTGATTCATGCGCAGGGCGAGGGGGTCTACTACCTGGTGGACCTGGGCAGTCGCAACGGCTCGCTCCTGAACGGCCAGCGCATCCGGATGCCGATGCAGCTCAAGGACATGGACACCATCCAGGTGTCTTCCACGATCCTCACCTTCCGGCAGACCGAGTCGGCCGAGGAATTTGAGGATGAGGAGGCAATGGCCACCATTGCCGCTTCAAACACCGCCAAGTCGGGCGACTGCTGGCTGCTGGTGGCCGACATTGTTTCCTTCACCAAGCTGAGCCAGCAGATGGGGCAGGACGAGATGGCGCAGATGGTCGGCAAATGGATCCTGGCCTGCAAACAGATCATCGAGCGCAACCGCGGCTTCATTAACAAGTATCTGGGCGACGGCTTTCTGGCCTTCTGGCCGCTGGATGTGACCCCGGCCGAGACGATCGCTCAGGCCCTGCATGAGCTGCGCGAGCTGCAGAACGGGCAGGACATGCAGTTCCGCGTGGTGGTGCACTACGGCACGGTGCGGGTGGACAGCGCAGTGTCGGCGGGCGAGGACAACCTGATCGGGCCCGAGGTGAATTTCGCCTTCCGGATGGAAAAGGTCTGCGGGGCGCTGGGCCAGTTCTGCCTGTTCAGCGAACCCGCCGCGCAACAGCTTCAGGAATTCATGGAGATTTACGACGAGGGCACGCACGCCCTCAAGGGTTTCCAGGGAGAGCACGCCTTTTACTCGGCCCTGCCGAACCCGCAGTAACCGTTCTTGCGGCAGCTGTGGAACGCCATTCTCCCGAGAGCCGGGCCGCGGCATTAACTGAGATGAGCTGGAAGACTGTTTTTGTTTCCGTATCAGCCTGCGCCCTGGGTGGAATGCTGATGGGCGGATTGTTCGGTTACGCGGCGGGCATGATGACCCCAGATTTTTTCCGGCACATCATCCCGTGGC
>RFIO01000115.1 GCA_003695205.1 Deltaproteobacteria bacterium | reverse complement strand
CCGCTTGAACGAGGCCCTGCTCGTCGTCGCGCACCCAGTAGCGCCGATAGCGCAGCCGACCCAGCCGTGGATCGTGCGCCAGGTGCGCCGGTGTGTCATAGAGGCCGTCGCCACCCTCCTGATGGATCAGACGCGCCAGGCGCCATTGCCCATGGTATTCCACCCGGAAGGAATCTCCCCGGGCATCGACCACTTCCCCTTCCAACAGCCAACCCCATTCCCTGTTGCGCTCCGGCAGGCCGTTGCGGAATGCAAGCCGATGCGACTGGAACAGCAGCCAGCCCTCGACAGGGACGGCGTCTGCCAGCGCGGCCCAGAGGGCATCGTCCGATTCGAAGTCCTGGGTGGTGGCGATATAGCTCCCGGCGCGCATCTCGGGCAGGCCCGCCTGCAACCGTCCGTAGGCTTGGCGCAACGCGTCCATCAGGCGACCTCCCCGACCGGCTGGCCCCTTTCCTGCAGCCATTGCGCCAGTTCACCTTCGAGGCGACCGCGAAAATATCCGTTGCCGGTGGTGATACGCGAGCCCAGCGCCAAGCGCCCCTCACAGAGGTCGGCGAGCGCGAGGGCCAGGGCCTGCCACAATTTTTCGTCGCCCTCGTCGACCCGTCTTGTGTCCAATACCACGGGAATACGAAGCTGCCCGCCGGTGAGTGATTCCTCCTCGAAGAGCTTGCCCTGCATCACGCCGCCGGTGAAACGGTCGATCACATTGTGCATCTGTCGCAGCACGGCCGATTTATCCACATCTACCCAGACATCATCGAAAAACAGTGCACCGGCCCGGCCCGATTCTCCTTCGTTTTCCCTGCCCGTGTGCTTGAGGCTACCGAACAGTGCCTCGACCGCTGCGTGCTCCTGGTCGAGAGGGGCATCCGATACAACCCATTCGGCGCCCAGGCAGCGGGCATAGAAGGCCATGCGATGCCGGATCGCTCCTTTCAGTGAGGCAGCCGGGAGCAGGAACTGCCGTAGGCGGCGCTCCCCCTCACCCTGTTCGTTCCAACAGACGCATTCCTCGGTCTTTGGAAGAAAGTCGGCGGGCTTGCTGCTCTGGTCCGGGTCAGGTGTCCCCTGCCCGATTCGCCAGGGGCCTTCGGCCTCGAGCACCAGGATGCCGGTGACCGGCCCTTGCTCACTAACCGGCTGGAACACCGGCTCGACCGGCTTCAACCCCCGGCAGTCGGTCAGGCCCCGGCCCAGTCCCTGAAAGGCGGCAATGTCTGCAGGG
>RFIO01000114.1 GCA_003695205.1 Deltaproteobacteria bacterium | reverse complement strand
TGGCCGACCTCGGTGAACAACAGTCCCGTGCCCGTGCTTCAGGAGCCCGGCATGGCTTGCCGGATACCATCCCGCTGACACCTCGGGACCGGAGGGGACTCGCCCTGCTGATCATTCTGCTTCTTGTCTGGCTGGCGCTATGAAAACCATCTGCATGACCCTGGAATATGACGGTACCGACTTCTCCGGCTGGCAGGTACAGCCAGGCTGTCGCACGGTACAGGCCGAACTTGAGGCCGGGCTGGCGGCTCTCCTCAAACAGCGGGTCAGGGTACATGCCTCCGGACGGACCGATGCCGGCGTCCATGCCCAGGGCCAGGTGGTCCATTTCCGTTCGCCCCTGGATCTGCCGCTGAAGGCCTACCTCAAGGGACTGCGCGGCCTGCTGCCGCCGGATCTTGCCGTGGTGGCAGCCCGGGAGGTTCCCGAAACTTTTCACGCCCGGTTTTCCGCCACCGGCAAGCATTACCGCTATCGGATCAGGTTCTCGGAAGTTCCCCGCCCCCTGTCGGCACGCTATGCCTGGATTCTTGAAGATCACCTCGATGTTCGGGCCATGAGCGAGGCGGCCCGGCTTTTCCTCGGTGAACACGACTTCGCTGCCTTTTGCGCCAGTGGCTCCGATGTTGAAACCACGATTCGGCGCGTTGATCGATGTGATCTTGTGCAGGCCGGCGAAGAACTGATTTTCGATATCGAAGGGAGCGGATTTTTGCGCAACATGGTACGCATCATGGTCGGCACCCTGGTCGAGATTGGTGCCGGCGAGCGCGACCCCGCCAGTCTGCCGACCCTGCTGCGCGGTGCTCCGCGCAGCGACGCGGGGCCGACCGCTCCACCCCAGGGACTGTGCCTGGTGCAGGTCCATTATCCGGGGCATCTCCTGTCCTGACCGCTTGCATCGCTCCGCATCGGCGCTATAGTTCGTGACAGACCATGCAGGGAGGCCGTCTGTTGAAGCGGGCAATGCGCATTCTTGTTCCCATCGATTTTTCCATCTACAGCTGGGAAACCCTCCGCTACGCCATAGGTATGCGCGAACTGCTTGAACCGGTTCTGGTGCTTCTCTACGTCCTGCCTCCGGTGGACGATTCCCTCTCCCTGTTCGGGCCACTCGATTCCGGTCAGGAAGACCGGGAAAGCAGGGCGCTTGAGCGGTTGCGCAAGGAGGTCGAACCACATCTGCCGGAAACTGACCCGCCGGAGGTGCACTACCGAGTCTCCAGCGGCATTCCCTTCAAGGAGATCTGCCGGGCTGCCGACGCCGAAAAGGTGGAAATGATCCTGATCGGCACCCATGGCCGTACCGGGTTGTCCCATCTGCTTATCGGTTCGACTGCCGAACGGGTCGTCCAGCACGCCAGTTGTCCGGTTCTCAGCATTCGACCGAAACTCATCTAGCCTGGACAATTCATGAAAACATCTGCTGCAACGTGCGGTGGCTCATCATCTACTGTCCGCGCGCGCAGATCGCGTTGCGACAGGGCGCTGCAATGCCGGCAACGCTTATCGCACCACCTGCCAGATCTTATGACCACCTCTCACCGGTTTCGCGGTGAATCCTCAGGACCAGCCCGGGGCCAGCCGCCGAAATAACCGGCTGGACGAATGCTCTCTATCGGTCGAAAACTTCGGGAAAATCTTCCTTGACAACGCGGCCTGTTTCGACTAACGTTCGGTGTTCTGTGAGCCCCGTCATATCACAGTTATCCGATAGAGAGGACAGCATGAGCACCAAATCCGCAAACGCTGCCACCGTGCAGAAAAACTGGTACGTCGTCGACCTCGAAGACAAGGTCCTTGGCCGGGCCGCCGCCCAGATCGCCCATGTGCTGCGCGGCAAGCACAAGCCGGTCTACACCCCCCATGTCGACACCGGCGATTTCGTCATTGTTGTCAATGCCGACAAGGTTCGGCTGACCGGCAACAAGCTGGCCGACAAGAAGTATTACCGGCACAGCGGCTACCCCGGCGGGCTAAAGGAAATCACTGCCGGCAAACTGCTGGAGAAGAAGCCTGAGGAACTGATCAGGAAGGCCGTCAAGGGCATGCTGCCCAAAAACAAGCTTGGCCGGCAGATGTTCCGCAAACTGAAGGTCTACGCAGGCGGCGAACACCCCCATGCCGCCCAGCAGCCCAAACCTCTCGAGATTCAGGACTGATCAGGAGATAGACGACCATGGCCGAGCAGAAATTCTACGCGACCGGTAAAAGAAAGAGTTCCGTTGCCCGGGTCTGGATCAAGCCGGGAAGCGGTGTGATTACCGTCAACAAACGCGATATCGATGAGTATTTCGGGCGTGAAACCTCCAAGATGGTTATTCGCCAACCCCTGGAACTGACCAACAACCTGGGCAAGTGGGATGTCTGGGTCAACGTCTGCGGCGGTGGCGCTTCCGGGCAGGCCGGTGCCATCAAGCACGGCATCACCAAGGCCCTGATCGAGGCCGATCCCGAACTGCGCGCGACCCTGAAGAAGGCCGGTTTCATCACGCGTGACAGCCGTGTCAAGGAACGTAAGAAGTACGGACGTCGCGGTGCCCGCCGGAGCTTCCAGTTCTCCAAGCGTTAACAGACGGGTGCCGGATGTTTGCCGACATCCGCAATTTCTGCGAGGGGAACCGCGATGCGCGGTTCCCCTCGTTCTTTTTTCAGGCGGTTTGAGGAGATAGAGATGGCATACAATGTCGCCATTCTTGGTGCCAGCGGCTATACGGGAGTGGAGCTCGTTCGCCTGCTGTCGGCCCACCCTGAGGTGAGGATTGTTCGGGTGACCTCACGCCAGTATGCCGGGCGCCCGGTTGCCGAGGTCTTCCCGTCCCTGAAGGGATTCTGCGATCTGGATTTTACCGACCCGGGCGTTGGGGAGATTGCCGCCGACGCCCAGGTTGCCCTGACTGCCCTGCCGCACAGGGCTGCCATGGCGGTGATCCCCGATCTGCTTGGCGCCGGCATGAAGGTTGTCGACCTGTCGGCCGATTATCGGCTCAGGGACGAGGCGGTCTACCGGGAATGGTACCAGGACCACACCAGCCCCGAATTGCTGGACGAGGCGGTCTACGGACTGGTCGAACTTTTCCGGGAAGATATTCGCAAAGCCCGCCTGGTGGCCAATCCGGGCTGCTATCCGACCAGCGTCGCCCTTGGTCTGGCGCCGCTGCTCAAGTCCGGTCTTGTCGACGTCGATCGGCTGATTATCGACAGCAAGTCCGGCACCAGCGGCGCCGGGCGTTCGGCCAAGGTCGATACCCTTTTTTGCGAGGTCAACGAAAGCTTTCGCGCCTATGGCGTGCCCCGCCACCGGCACACCCCCGAAATCGAGCAGACCCTGTCTTGGCTGGCGGGACGCCCGGTTCGGGTCAACTTCACGCCGCACCTGCTTCCGGTCTCCAGGGGCATCCTGTCGACCATCTATGCCGACCTGGTCCCAGATATGGACCAGGGAAGCCTGGAAGAGATTTACCGCGATTTCTACCGCGGCGAAACCTTCGTGAGGGTGACCGGCGCGCAACTGCCCGGCATCGCCCAGGTGACAGGCAGCAATTTCTGCGATATCGGCTGCGTCGCTGATCCGCGAACCGGGCGCGTCATCATCGTGTCGGTCATCGACAACCTGATCAAGGGCGCCGCCGGCCAGGCTATCCAGAATCTCAATCTCATGCTTGGACTGGATGAGGACTGCGGGCTGGGTGCCGCTGCCGTCTGGCCCTGATGTCTCCGGAGGCCGCCATGAGTTGTTCACGCCAGAGTGACGCCTGCCGTTGTACCTATGCCGCTTGCCCCCGGCGCGGCAACTGCTGCCAGTGCGTGGCCTACCATCGCGACAAGGGAGAAGTGCCCGGCTGTTTCTTTTCCGTGGAAGGGGAGAGGATGTGGGACCGGTCCCTGGAGAACTTCATTCGCGACCGGAAAGGGTGAAACGCCCGGTCAGGCGGTCTGTTCGTTCATCGGGACAACCTGTTTCCAGGCGACGACCCGGTTGCGCCCCTGTTCCTTGGCCTGGTAGAGAGCCCGGTCAGCCAGGTCGAGCAGTTCGTAGATGTCCGTACTGTCGGCCGGGTATTCGGCCACTCCGAGGGAAAGGGTGATCCTGCCTTCGGGCTGGCTCCGGTCGGCGCCGGGGAAGGTCTCGCCGAGGATCTGGGCGCGCAGCTTTTCCGCGGCGGCCTGGGCTCCGGTCTTGTCAGTTTTCGGTAGCAGAATGACAAACTCCTCGCCACCGAAACGTCCCACCAGGTCGATGCCGCGCGTATTCTGGAGCATGACGTCGGCAACCCTCTTCAGGACGATATCCCCCTTCAGGTGCCCGTGAGTGTCGTTGTAGGTCTTGAAATGGTCGATGTCGGCCATGATCAGGCTGAAGTGCGAGTGGAAGCGCTGTGCCTGGGCGGCTTCGCGCCTGAGGATCAGCTGGAAATGCCGCCGATTGGCCAGACCGGTCAGTTCGTCCGTATTTGACAGGTCACGCGCCTTTTCGAACAACTGGCTGTTGTCGATGGAGATGGCGGCCTGGTTGGCGATGGCCTGCAGCAGCCTCAGTTCTCCCTCGTCAAAGGCGCCCGTTTCGATCTTGTGCAGATTGAGAACCCCGACCAGGCGACCCTTGACCACCAGGGGGATGGCGACCATCGAGCCGCGGGACTGGTGCCGCCCCTTGTAGCCCAGGGTCTCCTCGTCCTTCTGCAGATCCGGCACATAGGTGATCTGCTGGGTCATGGCCGCCTTGCCGGTGACTCCCTCGCCCATGCGGAAGGTGACATCGCGCAGGAGGTCGCGGTCAATGCCATGGACGTTGCGCACCACGAGCTCTTCACTGCCGTGGTTGTAGGTGAACAGAACGACGCGGTCGCAGGAGAACTGTTCGATGACCGAACTGAGCATCCTCTCGAACAGGATGTCGAGATCCAGGCTTGAGGTCATCGCGGTGTTCAGGTCCATCAGGGTCGACATTTCCTTGAGCCGCTGGCGCAGTTCCTTGTTGATCCGTTCGATTTCGGCGTTCTTGGCTTGTAAAATATCCTTGTAGTGCTTCTCCTGGGCGTGCACCGCCAGTTCGCGTTCGTGGGCGACCTTCTCCTGGTAGAGAGAGTTCAGCTGCCGCACCATGGTGTTGAAGGTTGCTGACAGCCTGCCGAGTTCATCGTCTCCAGAGGTTGGGACGGCAACCTGAAAATCGCCCGAGCTGACCCTTTGGGTCGCTTCGAGCAGCCGGTCGACCGGGGCCAGCTGGCGGCGAATCCAGCGGGTGAAGAAGAGGCCGGAAACAAGCAGGGCGGCAAGAAGCGTCAGGGTCGAATTGAAGGCCAGGCTGCCGGCGAGCGCCTCGATACCGGTTGTTTCGAGACCAATGGCGGCAAGGACCAGGTCAGAGGTTCCCAGCGGAATGGCGGCTATCAAGTAGCGGCGACCCTGGAGTTCGCGAATACTCCGCTTCCCAGCTGCAATTTCGGCAAGCACGGTGCGGTCGAGACCGAGCGCCGGCGCCTCGGGGTGGCTGCCGGCCAGAAAGTGTCCGGCCAGATCGAACAGGTAACAGTCGGCATGCAGGGCTTCGAGGGTGCTGGCCAGCAGAGATGTGCGCACCGGTTCCCTGCCGACCAGGACGGGGCCGTCGGGCCGTTTATCCAGCGCTCGAACAAGGAGAATGGTCGGATGGCCGGATTTGTCGGAGAGGATGCGTACCTTGGCGCGGCCACTTTTGCGGGCCTGCGCGGTCAGACGCCGCAGCTCTTCGTCGGCATCGGTCAGCCGCCTGCCGTGAACCAGGCGGAAACTGCCCTTTGGGAAACCGGCCTGTTCCAGGCCCGCCAGGACGTACCCGGGATCGACGCCCCTGCGCCATGAAGATGCCAGGACCTCGCTGATACTGCGCAACCGGTTCTCCTTGCCGCGCAGGGTCTGTTCAATATTGATCTGCAGGGCGTACAGGCTCTGGTCGATGGTCCTGGTCAGGGTTGTGCGGGTCTGGTAGACGGCACCAACGGTCGCAATCAGGCCGAGAAAGATCAGCAGCAGGAAGAAGGGGGCAAGAATCTTTCTGGCCAGGGGCTGGCGCTGAATCCAGGCGGGCAGGGGGGTCATGACGCGGCGGCCTCATCAGAGCGATCATCGCGAGCCATCATGGCGAGGAATGCCTGGGCGATCTGCGGATCGAACTGCGTGCCCGCGTGTTCCCTGATTTCGGCAACGGCAACCTCGTGGCTGAGGGCCTTGCGATAGGGACGGTCAGTGGTCATGGCGTCGTAGGTGTCGGCGACGGCGAGGATTTTTGCCTCGAGCATCATGTCACCGCCCACGATGCCGTGCGGATACCCTTTGCCGTCGAAACGTTCGTGGTGCTGCAGGATGATGTCCCTGATCGGCTCGAGGAAGCGGATCGGTTCAAGGATGCGGACCCCGATAGTGGGATGCTGGCGCAGGGTATGAATGTCGTTCTGATCGAGCTTTTCGGTTTTGTGCAGCAGCGATTCACAGATGCCGATCTTGCCGATGTCGTGCAGGATGGCCGCCTGCTCGATACGTTTCTGGGTTTCGGCCGGCAGGTTGAGGAATTCGGCAAGTCGCAGGGCATAGCGCTTGACACGTTCGGAATGGCCGCGGGTATAGGCGTCGCTCGCCTCGACGGCGGAGACCAGGGCCTGCACGGTGCTGAGGTAGGTCTTTTCCTGTTCTTCGTAGAGGCGGGCATTGCGGATGGCGACGCTGGCCTGGGCGGCGATGGTCGCCAGCAGCTCGAGATCCTCGCGATTGAAGGCCTGGCCGTCCTTGCGGTTGGCGATGGTCATTGTGCCGATGATTTCGTCGCCGCAGTTCAGGGGCGCGCAGACTACGGTTTCGCGCGAGAAGCCGAGCCGGCTGACGCGGCTGAACTCGCGTGCCTCTTCGATGTCCTCGATCAGCAGCGGCTGGCGGTTGTGGATCACCCACTGGGAGACGCCGCCCGGTTTGATCGGGATGCGCAGTCCGCGGTCGATATGGTCGGGAATTCCTTCGGCGGCGCCGATGGTCAGAGACCAGGAATCCTGCTCAAGCAGCAGGATGTAGCCGATCCGGGCCCTGAGGGTTTCGGTTGTCTGGTGGACCAGCAGGGTGAACAGTCGCTCCAGGTCCATGGTCGCGTTGATGTCGAGTCCCATGCGGTGCAGGGCCTGCAGCCTGTTGACCGCCACCTGCAGGGTGGTGTTGCGTTCCTCCAGTTCGCTGGCCAAATCGGCGATCTTGTAGTTGGCTTCCTCGATTTCCTCGATGCGTTCCTCAAGGGTGATGTTGAGGTGTTCGATCTCCCGCAGCCGCTCCTCCAGGGTGGCGTTCATGGAGCGGATTTCCTCGTGGTGCGCCAGTTTTTCCTGGGCGACGGCAACCTCTCTTTCCTGCGAGACGGTTCTGTCGATCAGTTCGCGCAGACGGTTGACCATGAGGTTGAATTTGCCGGAGAGAAAGGCCATCTCCCGCGAATTTGTCTCGCTCAGGTGCGCCGCTTCGAATTCCCCGTCCTCCACCATGCGCATGGCCTCAGTCAGGCGGCGCAGGGGACGGTCGACGTAAAAAAGGATGAAGATGCCCAGGGCGAGGATCATGATGGCCATCATGCCGAGGGAGGAGAGGAAGGTCGCTTGCTTGCCCTTGCCCTGCAGCGCCGTCATTTCGTCGAGGGAGAGGTGGACGCTGAGAATCCCGAGAACAGGAGCCTTGGCGTCGTGACAACCGTGGCAGGCAGGCTGGTTTCTGATCGGCACCAGGGTGGAGTGGAGTTCCCGAGCGCCTGCCATGGAGATGTAGGAGAAATTGTTCGAACGGTAGGCGAGCAGATCCTCACCGGAAACCAGGTCGCCGGTTTCCTCGACTTTCGACGAGACCAGAATGCGGCCGGTTTCATCGAAGATGCGGATGGTGTCGATGCTCGGTTCGCGGCTGATGCGGCCCAGGTCGGAGGCGACCTCATCCTGTTGTCCGGCAGCCATGTGGGTGATGATGCTGTTGCGGATGGTCTCGCCCAGGACACGTCCGCTCTGGTCCGCGAAACGATGCAGGATCGTCCTCTGGGTTTCAAGGTTGACCCAGAGCGTGACGCCGACCGTCAGGGCGAGAATCACAGCGGTCAGGCCGAGAATCTTGACTTTGAGAGAATTCACACCCGCGTCCCTTTGCGAACGGAGGCCACCCCGTCCGGTGTTATCCCCATTGCACCGTGAAAAGCCCGAGCAGCACGACCAGGGAGTCCGTTTCCCATCCGGGGGCTCAATGCCGTCAAATGTCCGGCATTACAGGCCCGTGGCAGAGGTTGACAGGAAATGATTCGCTGGCGCAGAATGCGGCGCGGCCGTAACTGGCGGCAGAAAAATGCAATTAATCTGCCATATTGGTCAACTTTTAATATTAGGTTTTTTTATGAGTCTGCTGTTGTTGGGAATCGGTCTGGTGCTGGTCTTTGAAGGAGTCCCCTGGTTTGCTTCTCCCGCGGCCATGCGACGGTTCGTGCTGCAGCTTGCCAGCCTGCCGGACGCTTCACTGCGCGTGGCCGGCCTGTGCAGCATGCTGGCCGGTCTTGGCCTTGTCTGGCTGGTGCGTGGCTGAGCCCGAACACCCATGGTTGACTAAACGGCGGCACTGTGATTTGCTAGGCGCCCGCTCCGGCACGGACCGGGACGCTATTAACACTTTGCAGACGGACCGCCGGCAACAGGAAACGCACTCCGCGCCCCCTTTTTCTTTCCGCTCCGGCTTCTGCCAGGTCTATGGAACTTGACCTTTTCGACTACGACCTCCCGGAGGAGCTGATAGCCCAGGAACCCGCACCCCGACGGGACGGTTCCAGGATGCTGGTTCTCGATCGCAGCAGCGGCGGCCTGCAACACAGGCAGTTTGCCGATTTTCCCCGGCAGGTTGGCGAGAACGACTGCCTGATCCTCAATGACACCAGAGTCATACCGGCCCGACTGGAGGGACGCAAACCGACCGGGGGGCGCGTCGAGGTCTTTCTGGTCCGACCGGCGGCAGAGGGTGGCCGCGACTGGCTCTGCATGACCAGATCCTCCAAGCCGCCGCGCACCGGGCAGGTGATCCAATTTGCCCGCCATCTTTCCGGCGAAGTCATCGAGGACAGGGGCGAGGGCTTCAGGGTCGTGCGATTCGATTGTGCCGGCGATTTTCGCGCTGTCCTTGAACAGGTCGGTTCCCTGCCGCTGCCGCCGTACATCCGGCGACAGCCACAGGCCCGCGACCGGGAACGGTACCAGACCGTCATGGCGCGCCGGGAAGGTGCGGTGGCCGCCCCCACGGCCGGACTGCACTTCACTGAGGCGATCCTGAATCGGGTGCGCGCCCGCGGTTGCCGGATCTGCACCCTGACCCTGCATGTCGGTCTCGGCACCTTCCTGCCGGTTCGCGGCCAGGATATCCGCAGCCACCGCATGCATTCCGAGGCCTATGAGATCCCCGAAGTGACCGCCGATGCCATTGCGGCAACACGTTCGGCCGGTGGGCGGGTCATTGCTGTCGGAACCACGGTCACCCGGGCCCTTGAGCATGTAGCGCGGCAGCAGGGGGAGGTCGTCCCCAGCCGGGGAGAGAGCGACCTGTTCATCTACCCCGGGTTTCGTTTCCAGGTTGTCGACGCGATGCTGACCAATTTTCACCTGCCCAAATCGACCCTGCTGATGCTGGTCGCCGCCTTCGCCGGCAGGGAGACCGTGCTGGCCGCCTACCGCACAGCGGTTGCAGAACGTTATCGTTTTTTCAGCTACGGCGACTGCATGCTGATCCACTGACGCACTGAAGAGATGAACGAATTCAGATTTGAGCTGCTGGCCGAAGATGCCGGCACCGCTGCCCGGCGAGGCCGCATGCACACGCGCCGGGGCGTGATTGAAACCCCGGTCTTCATGCCGGTCGGGACCCAGGCGACCGTCAAGGGAATGTTGCCGGAGGCACTCGCCGATATCGGCGCCCAGATCATTCTCGGCAATACCTACCACCTTTTCCTGCGTCCCGGCCACGAGTTGGTCGAACGCCTTGGCGGACTGCACAGATTCATGAACTGGTCCGGCCCCATCCTGACCGACAGCGGCGGTTTCCAGGTGTTCAGCCTCGGCGAACTGCGCAAGATTGATGAGGATGGCGTCACCTTCCAGTCGCATATCGACGGCAGCCGGCACCGGCTGACGCCTGAATCGTCCATCGAGGTGCAGCAGCGGCTTGGTGCCGACATCGTCATGGCCTTTGACGAATGCATCCCCTGGCCGGCAGAGCGGCGCTACGTTGACGAGTCGACGGCCCGTTCAGGTCGCTGGGCGCGCCGCTGCCGCCAGGCGCATCGACCTGATGGTTCGGCCCTGTTTGGCATTGTGCAGGGCGGGATGGATCCCGCCCTGCGGCGCCGGAGCGCCGAGGAGCTGATCGAAATCGGTTTTGACGGCTACGCCCTCGGTGGCCTGTCGGTCGGCGAGGAGACCGAAAGGATGTACGAGGTGATGTCCCGGTCGCTGCCGTTGCTGCCCAAAGACCGTCCCCGCTATGTCATGGGGGTGGGTACGCCGGAGAACCTGATCGAGGGCATCGCCCGCGGCACCGACATGTTCGATTGTGTCATGCCGACCCGCAACGCGCGCAATGGCGTGCTGTTCACTAGTTTCGGTCGCATCAGTATCAAGCAGGCCCGTTACCGGGACGACGACAGCCCCATCGACCCCGCCTGCGACTGTTACGTCTGCCGCCACTACAGTCGGGCCTATCTGCGCCACCTGTTTCAGGCCAACGAAATTCTTTCATCGGTATTGAACACGCACCACAATCTGCACTATTATCTGCACCTAATGGCCAAGGCCCGGCGGGCCATTGAGGAGGGCCGCTTCGAGGCCTTCCGCCGGGAATTCTATCAACGACGTGAACAGGCCAAGTCCTGATTCCTGTTGCAACGACCCCAGTCAAGGAGGATTTCATGGTATCGACGGCTTTTGCCATGGCGGCCAACGGTGGCGCCGCTCAGTCGCAGCAGAACCCCTACAGCGGCATCATCATGCTGGTCATCATGTTCGCCATTTTCTACTTTCTGCTTATCCGGCCGCAGCAGAAACGGGCCAAGAAGCATCGCGAACTGGTGGAAAATCTCAAGGTCGGCGATCAGGTCACCACCGCCGGCGGCATTCATGGTAAGATCAGCGCCGTGGCCGACGATGTGATCACCCTGGAGATCGCCCAGGGAGTCAAGGTGAAGTTCAACCGCAGCTCCATTGTCGGCGTTGCCGGACAGGGCAACGACTGAGTCCTGCCCACAGCGCATGAGGCCCCCGGACAAGGGGGCCGTTTCCATTTCCGAAAGGAGTTTCCAAGGTCATGTCCAGGAGTTTGAAATGGCGGGGACTTGTCGTCCTCTTCTGCCTTGCCATTGCCCTGGCGGCACTGGCGCCGACCCTGCTCGGCCGTGACAGCCTGCCCGGCTGGTGGCCCGAAGCCTTCTCGCCCATCCAGAAGGGTCTCGACCTGCAGGGCGGCATGCACCTGGTGCTCGGCGTCGATGTCGACAAGGCTGTTGAAGCGCGCATCGATACCCTTGTTGACCAGGTCGAGGGCCTGCTGAAAGAGAAGGATGTTATCTACAAGCGTGTCGAGCGCCAGGATCAGGACAGGCTCGCGGTTATCATCTATGACGAAGAGGCCGCGCGCCAGGTCGACGGCCTGATGCAGGAGAATTTCCCCAGCCTCGAGGCCATGACCCTGGGCTCCGAGGGTGGCTACATCCAGAAACACTACCGGCTCAGCGACCAGGAGGTTGCGGCCATTCGCGACTATGCCATTCGCCAGGCCCTGGAAACCCTGCGCAACCGGGTTGATGAATTCGGTGTTTCCGAGCCGACACTGCAGCTGCAGAGCGGCAACCGCATCCTGGTCCAGCTCCCTGGCGTCAAGGACCCCGAGCGGGCGATCTCGCTGCTGGGACAGACCGCCCGGCTCGAGTTCAAGATGGTTCTGGATGACGTCAACCCCCAGGAGGCGCTCAAGGGGAATCTGCCGCGCGGCGCCCAGGTGCTCTACCTGCGCAACGTCAATCGTCAGACCGGTGCTATGACCGAAACGCCGATCGTGGTCGAAAGCAAGGCCGCCATGACCGGCGATCTGCTCTCCAACGCCGCTGTGCGCATCGATACCCGGTTCAATGAGCCCTACGTCGCCATCGAGTTCAACTCCATCGGCGCCAAGCGCTTCGACCAGGTGACCGCCGCCAACGTCGGCAGGCGCATGGCCATCGTTCTGGACGACACCGTCTACTCGGCTCCGGTTATCCGCGAGCGCATCTCCGGTGGCAGCGCCCAGATCAGCGGCAGCTTCACCGAGCAGGAGGCGACCGACCTGGCCATTGTTTTGCGCGCCGGCTCCCTGCCGGCACCGGTGAAGATTCTTGAAGACCGGACCGTCGGGCCGTCCCTCGGCAAGGACTCGATAGACAAGGGGCGCCTGTCGATTATCATCGGTGGCCTGCTGGTTCTGCTGGCGATGATGGTCTATTATCGCCTTTCCGGCGTGGTTGCCAACGTCGCCCTGGTACTCAACGTGGTGTTTATCCTGGCGCTGCTGGCCCTGTTCAAGGCGACCCTGACGCTGCCCGGTATCGCCGGTATCGTGCTCACCGTCGGCATGGCGGTCGATGCCAACGTGCTGATTTTCGAACGCATCCGCGAGGAACTGCGGCTGGGCAAGAGCGCGCGCGCGGCTATCGACGCCGGCTACGGCAAGGCCTTTCTGACCATCGTTGATGCCAACGTCACGACCCTGATCGCCGCGCTGGTCCTCTTCCAGTTCGGTACCGGCCCGGTCAAGGGTTTTGCCGTGACCCTGTCGATCGGCATTTTGGCGTCAATGTTCACCGCCATCTATGTCACCCGGCTGATTTACGACTTCTTCCTTGACCGCCGCCAGGTCAAGAACCTGAGCATTTAAGGAGGCGGCGATGCAACTTGTTAAACCTGATATCAATATCGATTTTGTCGGTCGGCGCAAGCTGGCCTTCGGCCTGTCCATCGTACTGATTCTGGTCGGCCTGGTCTCCCTGGTGGTCAAGGGCGGCCCCAACTACGGCATCGATTTCGCCGGTGGCTCACTTGTCCAGGTGAAGTTTGCCGAAAAGACCCGGGCCACCGACATCAAGGAGACTCTGGCGCCGTTAAAGCTGGGCGGCGTGGTCGTACAGCAGTTCGGTGATGACGCCAACGAGTTCCTGGTGCGTGCCCAGGCGACAAGCAGCGAGTTGAAAGGCCTTGGCAAAAAGGTGCAGGACGTTCTGGAGGCTCAATACGGAGCAGGCAAAGTCGAGATTCGTCGGGTCGAGATGGTTGGCCCCCAGGTCGGCAAGGACCTGCGGCAGAAGGGGATGAAGGCGGTCGCCTTCGCCATGATCGCCATTCTGATCTATATCACCCTGCGCTTCGAGTTCCGCTTTGCCGTCGGCGCCGTGCTGGCGCTGGCCCACGACGTGCTGATCACCCTCGGGGCCTTTTCGCTGTTCAACAAGGAGATCGACCTGCCGATCATCGCCGCTTTCCTGGCTATCATCGGCTATTCACTCAACGACACCATCATCGTTTACGACCGTATCCGCGAGAACATGGGGCGCTACCACAAGGAGCCCTTCCCGGTTATCGTCAATCGCAGTGTCAACGAAACCCTGTCGCGCACCATCCTGACCTCAGGAACCACGCTGCTGGTCGTGGCCGCCCTGTTCATTTTCGGTGGCGGGGTCATTCACAACTTCGCTTTCGCGTTGCTGGTCGGGGTGTTGATCGGCACCTATTCCTCGATTTTCGTCGCCAGCCCGCTGGTCATTCTCTGGCAGGATGTCAAAAAGAGCCGCTCGCAGGTCAAGGCGGCGGGAGGTAAGGCCTGATGAAGGGACGTGAAACGGCCATTTTCACCGGTATTGCCTTTGTAGTCGGTCTGCTGGTCGGTTTCATGATTGGCACCCGGGTCGGCGGGCCCGGGCCTGCCGTGCAGGCGCCCCCGGCAGCGCAGGCTCCGCCGGTGGTCAATCACCAGGACACCATCCGGCGCCTGGAGGATCTGCTTGCCAGGGATCCGGGCAACCTCAATGCCTGGGTGCAGCTTGGCAATGCCTACTTTGACAGCAAGCAGCCGGTCAAGGCGATCGAGGCCTACGGCAAGGCACTTGAAATCAACCCCAACGACGCCAATGTGCTGACCGACCAGGGGGTGATGTTCCGGCAGATGGGCTGGTACGACAAGGCGGTGGCCAACTTCGAAAAGGCCGCCGAGATTGACTCGTCCCATGCCCAGAGCCTGTACAATCTCGGTATCGTCTATCGGTATGACCTGCAGGACTTTCCCAACGCCATCAAGGCCTGGGAAAAATTTCTCGAGCGGAATCCGTCGGGGCCCGGCGCCGACCAGGTTCGGCGTGAGGTGGAATTTCTCAAGACCCATCCGCCGATTCCGGCAGGCCAGCCTGCGGTTCCCATGCAGCAGGGGAACTGAGGCCGCCGGAATCGATGAAGATTTCGCTGAGCAGTTTCAACCGGCGGCCGGGCCTGTCCCGACCGCCGGTTGTCTTTCTCTGGATTTGCCTGGCGGCTCTAGTCCTGCCGGTCGCGGCCTGCCTGCCTGATATGGATCGATCTCCTGGCGGCGGCCCGGCTGTCATCCACTGGCAGGGGAGGGTCGATATCGAGCGGGACCTGGTTCTTCCTGCCGAAAGCACCCTGGTCATCGCACCCGGTACCCAGGTTGTTTTCCACCCTGTCGCGCCGGCGGACGATCCGTATTCAAATCATCCCTATTTCCCCGGAGCCGAACTGATTGTCCGGGGGCGGATTATCGCCCTGGGCACAGCTGACAGGCCGATCATCTTTCGCGCCGCTGACGAGAACGCCCCGGCCGGCAGCTGGGGGGGGGTCAATATCGAAGCGAGCCCGCGAGCCGAGTTCGACTACTGCGTCTTCCGGGGGGCGGACAGCGCCATCCACGCGCGCGAGTCGTCGGTCTACCTGGAGCACAGCGTTTTTCGTCGCAACCACGTCGGTGTGCGGTTCCATTCGAGCGAGATCCTGATTGAGAACAACCTGTTTACCGATAACGGCGCGGGAATCCGTTTTCATTTCGGAGCGCCGGTGATTTGTCGTAACCGTTTTGAAAACAACCGGCGCAGCATCTTCATAACGGCCCATCCTGAAAATGTGCGCATCGAGAATAATAATTTCATCAGTGCCGGCGACTATCACCTGGTGCTGGGAGAGGAAGTCCCGGAGAATATTGATGCCGCGCGCAACTGGTGGGGGACAGTAGACGTCGGCCAGATCGAACCGATGCTCTATGACGGCCGGCGGGAACCCCACCTGGGGAAAGTCCGGCTCCTGCCGGTACTGCAGCGGCCTGCAAAGGGAGATGTCCCGTGGATCCGGTGACCTGCAGGCGCTGGCTTGAACGGGCCGATGTCGATGTCGACCGGGTCCGTGCGATTCTCGACCGGCATCGCCTGCGTCCCCTGACCGCACGTGTTCTTCTTGCGCGCGGGCTCGACGGGGACGAGGTCGACTCCTTCCTGCAGGCACGGCTGACTGACATGCCCGATCCCATGTCCATGGCCGGCATGGCACCGGCCGTGGAACGGCTGGCGGCTGCCATCAGGGACGGGGAGAGGATCACCATCCATGGTGACTACGACGTCGACGGCATTACGGCCACAGCCCTGATGGTCGATGCCCTGAGGGCCTTCGGCGCCGGGGTCGACTACCATATCCCCCTGCGCATGCGTGACGGGTACGGCCTGTCCGCCGAGGCCCTGCGCAACTGCGCCGAGGCCGGCAGCCGGGTGGTGGTTTCCGTCGATTGCGGCATAACGGCCCACGAGGAAGCCGACCTTGCCCGGCAGCTTGGGCTGGACCTCATCGTTACCGACCATCACCAGGTGCCTGAGCAGCTGCCCGGGGCCCTGGCCCTGGTCAACCCGCACCGGAGCGACTGCCCCTTCCCCGACAAGAACCTCTGTGGCGTCGGAGTAGCCTTCATGGTGCTGGTGGCCCTGCGTCGCATCCTGAGGGAACAGGGGTGGTTCTCCGGTCGTCCCGAGCCCGATTTGCGGCGCTGGCTCGATCTGGTGGCCCTGGGAACGGTGGCCGATATGGTGCCGCTGGTCGGCCTCAATCGCCCCTTTGTCAGGAACGGGCTGGAGCTGATGGAGCGTCGACCCCGTGCCGGTATCCGGGCGCTGAAGGAGGTAGCCGGGGTCAGGGAGGTGACGACCGGCGCGGTTGGCTTCCGATTGGCGCCGCGCCTGAACGCCGCCGGACGCATCGAGGATGCCGCTGCCGGCGTCAGCCTGCTGCTTGGCGATGATTATCGCCAGGCTCTGCCTCTGGCCCGGCAGCTGGACGAGTGGAACCGTCAGCGCCAGGAGATTGAACGCGAGACCTTTGAGCAGGCAGCGGCGCAGGTTGACAAGCTACCTGAGGCTCACACCCTGGTCCTTGCGAACGAAGGCTGGCACCAGGGAGTTATTGGCATCGTAGCCAGCCGCCTGGTTGAGCGTTATGGCCGGCCGACGCTGATGATTGCCCTGGATGGCGCGACCGGCAAGGGATCAGGCCGTTCGGTGCGCGGTTTCCACCTGTACGAAGGGCTGAAGAAATGCGCCCGGAATCTGATCGGCTTCGGCGGACACGAATTTGCCGCCGGCTTCAGCCTTGCCAGCGACCGGGTCGAGGCGCTGCGCGCCAGCTTCGAACAGGCCGCCCGCGAAGCCCTCAGCCTCGAAGACCTGGTGCCCGAGCGCCAGTATGACGGCGTTGCCGAGCTGTCCGAATTCGATGACGCCCAGGTCCGGGAGCTTGAAGGTCTTGCGCCATTCGGGATGGGCAATCCCGAACCGGTTTTCCTGGCAGAAAGCGTGGCCCTGACACGGGTGGAGAGGGTTGGGGATGGACGCCATCTGCGCTGCCAGGTGCGGCAGGACGGATCCAGCCTTGCTGCGATCGGCTTCAACCTGGCCGATCGCCTTGATGAGGCCAACGGCCCGGTCGATATCCTGTTCACTCCGGGCTACAACCGCTGGAACGGCCGCGAGACGCTACAGCTGCGCCTTAAGGATATTCGCCCCGCGGCCGGCTAGTGTCGCCCCTCAGCCCTGCCTGGTGGCCTGCCCGCGCAGGTAGGCATACCAGTAGGCTCCCGCCACGAACAGCACGCCACCGACAATGTTGCCGGCGGTGACCGGCAGCAGGTTGTTGATCAGAAAATGCCCCCAGGTCAGGCCGGTTTCGCTGCCGTTGCCGCCCTGCAGCAGAAGCCCCGTTGGAATGAAGAACATGTTGGCGACCGAGTGCTCGAAGCCGCTGGCAACGAAAGCCATGATCGGCATGTAGCAGGCCAGAAGTTTGCCCGGCAGGTCCCGGGCCGCCACCGCCATGACGACGGCAAGACAGACCAGCCAATTGCACAGGATGCCGCGAATGAAGGCCTGGTCCAAGGGGAGGGTCGCCTTGGCGCGGGCGATGGCGACAGCCCGTTCGGCCATCGGACCGGACTGCCAGAGGCCGGAGTGGACAATGAGCCAGGCGATGAACAGCGCGCCGAGCAGGTTGCCGAAAATCACCAGGGCCCAGTTCTCCAGCAGCTTGTCCCAGCCGATGCGGCGGTTGAGGGCGGCCTTGACCAGCAGGCTGTTGCCGGTGAAGAGCTCGGCGCCGCAGACCACCACCAGCATCAGGCCGACAGAGAAGACGCTGCCGCCCAGAAAGCGGCTGAAACCGGTGCCGAAGTGGCTGCCGGCGTCGCTGGTGACCACGATGGCGAGCTGGGCGCCGAAAGCGATGTAGACCCCGGCAAGAAAGCTCAGGACCAGGGTTCGGCCGAGGGGCTGGTCGAGTACCCGTTGGCCGGCCTCGACCACGGCTTGAGCGGTTTCAGCGGGGGTCAGAAAGGCCCGACTCATTATCCGCCCATTCCCAGGTCGGCGGCCAGGGCCCGCCAGGCGGGCAGGCTTCGTTCGATGATCGATCGGTCGATGCAGTAGGCAATACGGAAATAGCCCGGGGCACCGAAACCTGAGCCGGGAACCAGCAGGATGCGGTGCTCCTGGGCCCGGCGCACGAACTCGACGTCATCCTTCAGGGGAGACTCCGGAAAGAGGTAGAAGGCGCCACCCGGTTTGACCATGCGAAAGCCCAGGCCCGTCAGGCTGTCGTAGAGCAGGTCGCGCTTTTCCTGGTAGGGCCCGACCGGGACGCTGGCGTCCTGCAGGTCGGCGACCAGGCGCTGAGCCAGGGCCGGTGCGTTGACGAAGCCGAGCACCCGGTTGCAGAAGACGGCGCCGGCCATGAAGGCGTCCAGGTCGGCCAGTTTCGGGCTGGCGGCCAGAAAGCCGATGCGTTCTCCCGGCAGTGCCAGATCTTTGGAGTGCGAGGTGACAACCACCGCGTTGTCGACGCAGGCCAGGACCGACGGCACCCGGATGCCATCGTAGGCGATGCGGGCGTAGGGCTCATCCGAGATGACGACGATGTCGCGGCCGTGGCGGGCTCCGGCCCGCTTCAGCAATGCGTCGAGCTCCCTGAGGTCATCGGCCGGGTAGATTACCCCCGTCGGATTGTTGGGGGAGTTGACGATCACGGCGCAGGTTTTGGG